>JAYTVF010000030.1:0-2600 GCA_043744155.1 Acidimicrobiia bacterium
CGGCCTACACGTGCTGCTATTCAGCGACAACGTGTCGGTAGAAGAAGAAATAGCGTTGAAGGATCACGGCCGAGCGACGGGCCGTCTGGTGATGGGCCCAGGTGCCGGCACGGCGATGCTGGGCCGCTGTGCGCTCGGTTTCGCCAATGTGGTTCGCCCCGGTCGGGTGGGCATCGTGGCTGCTGCCGGAACGGGAGCGCAGGAGGTGATGAGTCTTCTCGACCAGTGGGGTGAAGGGGTTTCGCAGGTTATTGGTGTCGGCGGTCGAGACCTCTCCGAGGCCGTTGCTGGGCGCATGGCTCGCCTGGCCGTGCAGGCGTTGGAGCAAGATCCAAGCACCGAGCTGATCATCCTCGTGTCCAAGCCACCGTCCATTGATGTTGCTCGCTCGGTGGTGGCTGAGGCAATGCACACGCCGCTGATTGCGGCGCTGGTCGGCTGGCCTTCCGGTACATCGATTGATGGTCCGGCCGCCCTGGCGTCCACGTTGGAGGGCGGGGTGACGAGGGCGATGGAATTGCTGGGCAAATCTCCCCCTGCTGATTGGATGCGGTTGCAACAAGATGTCGCTGCTGCGCTTGAGGGTCTCTCACCGTTGCGCACGCTCGTGCGTGGCCTTTACTCGGGTGGCACGCTTTGCTACGAGGCGTTGACCGTTCTGCAACCCTTGCTCGGCGGCGTCTGGTCCAACACACCCCTCGACAAGAAACTTCATGTTCCCGCCCCTGCCGGATCTCATATCTCGCTCGATCTGGGTGAGGAGGAGTACACCCTGGGGCGGCCTCATCCAATGATCGATCCTGCGGCTCGCTTGGAACAACTAGCCGAGGTCGCCGAGGAAACTGATGTGGCCGTCATCTTGATGGACGTCGTACTCGGTCACGGCTCACACCCCGACCCGGCGTCTGAACTGGCCCCACCGCTTGCCGCTCTGACCGCTCGATCGGATGCTCCAGTTGTTGTCGTGTACGTGTGTGGCACGCACGGGGACCCTCAAGGTTTCGATCGTCAATGTGATGTCTTTCGCGATGCTGGTTGCATCGTGGCTCCCACCGGCGCCCGTGCTGCGTTGGCCGCAGCAGCGGTAGCCAAGCGGGATCCGTCGCTTGTACTTGCACCACTATGAGTCAGGTCGCACTGCTGACGTATTCAACCAAACCTCGCGGGGGAGTGGTGCATACCTTGGCGTTGGCCGAAGCCTTGGTACGGCAGAACGTCGATGTCGAGATCATCGCCATGGGTGAGAGCGACGTCGGCTTCTTCCGCAGCGTCGATGCTCCGTGTTCATTCGTAGCGAACCCGCCATGGCACGGCGGTACGCTCGATGACAAGGTTTTCGCCACGGTGGACGCGTTTTCTGATGGCCTGCGCCGGCGGGGCAATTCGCTGCCCGCGATCCTCCATGTGCAGGACTGCATATCGGCTAGCGCTGCTGTTCGGTTGCGGGACGAAGGATGCTCCATTCAGGTACTCCGTACGGTGCATCATGTGGATGACTTCACCACGCAGGCGCTGATTGCATGTCAGAACCGATCTATATATGACCCGGACCGACTTCTCGTTGTGAGCCGGATGTGGCAGCAGAAACTGGCCGATGAATACGGCGTATGCGCCGATGTCGTGACGAACGGTGTCGACGTTGCGCGCTTTGCGGCGCCGCCCCCCGATGAGGTAATCGCCGAGATGCGCGCCAGGGTCGGGGCGCCGCTTGGCCGATTCCTCATTCTGAGCATTGGTGGTATCGAGCCACGCAAAGGCAGCGACCATCTGTTTCGGTCCTTGGCGCTCCTGCGCAACAAACTTGGCCATCGCCCCGTGTTGGTCATCATTGGCGGTCATTCCTTTCAAGATCATCGGCCGTACCGTGACGCAGTGATCGCCAGCATGCCATCGCTCGACCTGGAGTTTGGGCGAGATGTGATCGAACTCGGCACGTTGCCCGACGAGGAAATGCCAGGCTGGTATCACGCAGCCGACGCGTTCGCATTTCCGTCCGTCAACGAGGGATGGGGTCTCGTCGTGCTCGAGGCAATGGCTGCAGGTACGCCAACGGTCGTGTGCGATCTTCCGGTCTTTCGGGAGTACCTCACTGCCGACCGAGATGCGCTCGTGGTGCAACCGGGTGACGACGAAGGCCTCGCTTGTGCGCTCTTTTCCCTCGCCACCGACGACGGTCTACGAAGGCGCTTGACCCACGCTGGCGATCTCGTCGCCGTGCACTTCTCGTGGGACGACAGCGCCTCTACGCATCGAGATATCTACCGTGAGCTTCTCGGCCAAAGGTGAGCTGACACTGCTGCAGCGCTGCGGCGTTCGATCAAGCCTTCTGCTTATCCGAGATGCGCTCGCTCAGGGTTTGAGCGAGGGGTCCATCGTGATGGCCCGGCGATCAACTTTGCGCCCTCATCGGCACTGCCGTCGGCGGCGAGGGTCTTGCCGAGGAGCAACAGGGTGGGCGCGCTTTGTGGGTTGGATGCAGTCGCTTGCGAAGTGAGGCGATCGCCGCAGTGCGGTCACCCTGAGCCAACTGGGCGATGCCATCACCCACTGGCGTCTACACCTGCCAGCACCGCGGAGTACAGCTCGCGGCTGAGGCGCTC
>JAYTVF010000031.1:0-2599 GCA_043744155.1 Acidimicrobiia bacterium
TACATGGAGAAGCACACCGTCAGCCGGCTGGTGGGTTCACCCCCCGGATACGTCGGGTACGAGGAGGGCGGCCAGCTGACAGAAGCTGTCCGTCGCAAGCCGTTCTCGGTCGTGTTGTTCGATGAGATCGAAAAGGCTCACCCCGATGTCTTCAACACCTTGTTGCAGATCTTGGAGGAGGGCCGTCTTACCGACAGCCAGGGCCGTTCGGTCGATTTCCGTAACACCGTGCTCATCATGACCTCAAACCTGGGCACCCAAGAGCTGCGTAAGGCCAACATCGGCTTCACCAAGCAGGACGAAGCCGTCAGCTACGCCCGCATGAAGGACAAGGTGCATGATGCACTCAAGACACACTTCCGTCCGGAGTTCTTGAATCGCATCGACGACATCATCGTCTTCCACGAGCTGGCCAAGCAAGAGATCATCCAGATGGTCGATCTCATGACCCGACGGCTCGAGACGCAGCTGCAG
Source organism: Acidimicrobiia bacterium (assembly GCA_043744155.1). GTDB lineage: Bacteria > Actinomycetota > Acidimicrobiia > Acidimicrobiales > Ilumatobacteraceae > JANMCE01. Next base: position 475 of record JAYTVF010000031.1, read on the forward strand.
AGCCAGGGGCTCGGCCTCGAGCTCACCACGGCGGCCAAGGCCCATCTGGCCGACAAGGGCTACGACCCCACCATGGGTGCTCGTCCGCTGCGTCGGGCCATCCAGCATCTGGTGGAAGATCCGCTGTCAGAGCACATCCTGACCAAGTACTTCCATGCCGGTCAGATCATCGTGGTTGACGTCGAAGCCGACCCCGATGGTCGCCCCACCGACAAGAAGGTCACGTTCCGGGCCGTGGAAGCGCTGCTTCCGCCGCCGACGCCAGATCTGGCTGAGGCCAGCCCGACCGAGTAATCCGGTCGGTACAACGAATGCGACAGGCACCCTTCGGGGTGCCTGTCATCGTTTTCGGTCCGGTCGGTGACCCTAGTCGGGGTGGTCGACGTGCTAGAACCGAGCAGTGGGTAGCTTCTTTCGGCGTTGCATGATGGTGATCGCGTGTCTGGCCGTGTGCGCCGGCTGCCGACTCGACGCCAACGTGATGGTGGAAACCATTCGTGACGGCTCGGGCCTGATCACCGTTACCGCAGTGGCGGATAGAGATATGGTCGGCCGCGCTGGCCTGGCCTTGGCTGACCTTCGGGTGGACGACGTCAAGCAGGCTGGCTGGACCGTGGACGGCCCGGCCGATAACGCTACCGGCGGCCGTCAGTTGGTGTTCACCAAGGCATTCCATACCCAGGCCGAGGCAGACCGCATTCTGAGTGAGATATCGGGGCCGGCAGGGCCATTGCACGACATGCGCCTGGTGCAAAAACGGGGATTCGCCAAGATCACGACCACTTTGCAGGGGGAGGTCGGTCTTGACGGTGGCGCAGCCGGTTTGGGTGACGACGAATTGGTCCAGCTTCTCGGCGGCCAACAGGTGCTGCAGGGACTGGCCGGATCCAACATCGCCGATCAACTGGTGGTCACCGTCACCTTGAAGGCCCCCGGAGCGGCCGTGGGCCCTGCGGCGGGCACCGGGCCGATGGATGGTGCCACCCGCACGCCGCTGCTGCTCAAAAGCGTGGAAACCGACAGCAAGGCGGCCAAGGCCCGAAAGGTCGCCTACCTCTGCGTCGCTCTGGCCGTCATCGTGGCCATCCTGGCCATCATGCTGATGAACCGCAGACGCCGAGCGGCCAAGCATCGCCAAGTGGTGTGGCGCCGCTGACCGGACGGCCTGCAGGCGTCGGCGGTTGCGGCGTCGGCGGTTGCGGCGTCGGCGGTTGCGGCGTCGGCGGTTGCGGCGTCGGCGGTTGCGGCGTCGGCGGTTGCGTCGACGGCGGTGGCGGCAGTGGCGGCAGTGGCGGCAGTGGCGGCAGTGGCAAAGGGGGTTACGACAGAGCGGCGAGGCCGAACAGCGAGCGGTCCAGATGCTCCACCTGGGCGCGAGGGGCCGGATTAGTGGCCCAAGCGGCGGCGGTCATCTCAAAACAAAAGAGGTCGACGGGCGCGCCTTGGGGGGCGTGGCGTTTTCGGCCGTTTTCGGCATACCCGAGGGCGCGGGTGACCCCGAGTGAGCTGAGGTTCTCCGTTCTGGCTTCGGTGCGGGCGATCTGTGTACCGAGATGGTCGAAAAGCAAGGTGAGGAGTGCGACGCGCATCTGCTTGCCATACCCCTTGCCTTGCTCGGCTCGGGTGAGCCAGGAGCCGGTGCTGGCCTCACGCATGATCGGAAAGTCCCTGGTGAAGGCGCTTTGCACGCCGATCGGCCGACCGTCCAGCATGACGGCGAGGTGCAGCACCCACCGATCGGGCGACCAATCAGCACGGGCCTTCCAGATGTGTTGCGCCAGCTCTCGGGCGCGCTCGGGCGCTGGGCGCAGACTCCACGGCACGCTGAACGGCACGAAGTCCGGATCATGAATACCGGCATCGACAGCGTCTACCAATGCCGGCAGGTCACTGTCCGTCACCGGGCGCAACACCAACTCTTCGGTAATCAGACGAAGCTCGAACAGCGGCCAATGCGGTGTCGTCATCCCTCTAGCGTGCCCCATCAAGCCCATGAGGACGACCGATTTCTCCGGGACGATCTGCGCCTGGCGCCTTAGCCGTGCATTTTCGGCGGCGACTGAGCGTCGTGCAGTCGGTACTGTCGTACACCCCTTGCGTAAGGTCTGAGGCATGGCCAAGGTAC
>JAYTVF010000032.1:0-2598 GCA_043744155.1 Acidimicrobiia bacterium
CAACCCACGAACCGGACCTTCCCGAGGAGATGGCGGCGGTTACAACCGGCCTGCGTACCGGCTGGACCACCGGCACATGCGCGTCGGCGGCCGCGAAGGCAGCCACGATCTGGTTGACCAACGGCACGCCCCCGGCTGAGGTCGAGGTCGCGCTGCCAAGCGGGCGCCGAGTGCATTTTGCAGTCATCGATGTCGACCCGGCACGTCCCTTCCGCTGCGCGGTCGAAAAGGACGCAGGCGATGACCCCGATTGCACCCATGGGGCTCACCTCACCGCCACCGTTGCGTGGGCGCCCGACAACACCAAACGAACCGAGCTGCGCGGGGGAGTAGGCGTCGGCACCATCACCAAGCCCGGTCTTGGATTGCCCGTCGGCGCTCCGGCCATCAACCCCGTTCCGCAGCGCATGATACGCGCCGCGGTGGCCGAGGTGACGGCTCGGCCAGTGGTGGTCACTATCGAGGTGCCGGGTGGCGAGGCAATGTCGGCCAAAACCTCGAACGCTCGGCTCGGCATCCTGGGTGGAATTTCGATTCTCGGCACGACCGGTATCGTGAAGCCGTTTTCAACGGCCAGCTACCGGGCCAGCGTCGTGCAACAGGTAGACGTTGCCGCAGCGCAGGGTAGCGACGTCGTGGTTCTTGCCACCGGTAGCCGCAGCGACGATGCCGCTCAGCGGATGTATCCGCACCTCGACCAGGTATCGTTCGTCGAGGTCGGCGACTTCACCGGCATCGCGCTGCGGCGCGCTGCCAGCGCAGGAATTGGCAAAGTGGTGTGGGTGGGCATGGTTGGCAAAATCGCCAAACTGGCCGCAGGCATCATGATGACGCACTACCGACGCTCAAAGGTCGACGGCGAGCTACTCGCGGAAGTGGCCCGCGAGGCGGGCGCATCGGATGCGGTGATAGAGAGTGCCACTGAGACGGCGACCGCTCGCCACTTCTACGAAACCTGCATAGCGACCGGCAGCATCGAACCCTTGCGGATTCTGTGCGAGCGAGCCGCGGCCCGTTGCCGCGACCATGTCGAAGGCGACCTTGATGTTGAGGTCGTCATGGTCGACTTCGACGGCGATCAGGTGATCTGCCGTGCATGAACCGGTCAGGTGCGCGCCGGGCAGCAGTCGGGTGACGGTGATCGGCCTCCACGGTGGCCAGGCCTACGGGGTTCAAGCCATGACTGCGATGTCGGCTGCTGCGGTGCTGGTGGGCTCGGCGCGGCATCTGGCCGAAGTCGTGAATGACGGGGCCGAGCGTCGGCTGATATCGGGCCCGCTCACCGCGCTGCTCGACGCCATCGAGACAGACGCCGAGACAGGGCGCTCTGTGTGCGTGCTGGCATCGGGTGATCCTGGATTCTTCGGCATCGTTCGTGCCCTCGCCGGAAGGCTCGGGCGGCAGCGACTCGTGATCTACCCCGCTCCATCCTCCGTAGCGCTGGCGGCGGCCAAGCTTGGCATACCGTGGGATGACCTCACGGTCGTATCGGCACACGGACGTGATCTGGACGCTGCGGTGAACGAAATAGTTCGAGCCGAACGGGTGGCCGTTTTGACAGCTCCGGCCACCCCGCCCGAAGCAATCGGACGCGCCCTCCTCAAGGCGGGCGCCACCTTCGAGCACGTCGCGGTGTGCTCGTACCTCGGCTCCTCAGGCGAACAGATTGTGCGCACAACCCTCGCCGGGCTCGCCGACGGTAGCTTTGACGGTCTCTCGGTGGTCGTTCTCGAGCGCGACCGACCAACGTTGGCACCCACCCTTCGATGGGGTCGCACCACAAGTGTGTTTGATCACCGCGCCGGGATGATCACCAAACCCGAGGTGCGCATTGTCGCCCTCGCCCGGCTCGACCTGCCGACCTCAGGAGTCTTCTGGGATGTCGGCGCCGGCAGCGGCAGCATTGCGGTCGAAGCTGCGGCGTTAGCGCCGGCGTTGCAGGTCTTGGCCGTTGAGCAGCGTCAGGCCGATGCCGACCGCATCCAAGCGAACGCCGCGACACTCGATGTCGCAGTGCGCGTCGTGATCGGCTCTGCACCCGGCGTACTCGAACAGCTTCCTGACCCCGATCGGGTCTTTGTCGGCGGGGGTGGCATCGATGTGCTCGATGCGGTGCTCCGTCGGCTGCGGCCGGGCGGTCTTGTGGTCGCCACGTATGCCGCCATGGATCGAGCACTCCACGCGCATGCCCGTCTCGGCAACCTCACCCAAATCTCGGTCAGTAACGCCTCGACGCTTCCGGGTGGCGGCGGCGTAAGACTGGCGGCCGACAATCCTGTTTTTCTCGCCTGGGGGACCCCATCATGACCATTCTTTGCGTGTCACTGACCAGCAACGGTGAGGTAATTGCCCGTCGACTGCCGTACGAACGCGTCCACGGTGAACTGGGCGAGACCGTGCGGAGTCGGTGGTCAACGGTCAGTGGGTTCGTACTGGTTGCCTCGGTCGGCATCGCGACTCGCGTCGTTGGGCCGCTGCTGCGCGACAAAGCCGTCGACCCAGCCGTGGTTTGCGTGGACGAATCGGGCCGATGGGTGGTACCGGTGGCCGGTGGACACGTTGGGGGAGCGAACTCATTAGCCAGAGAAGTGGCCGGTA
>JAYTVF010000033.1:0-8458 GCA_043744155.1 Acidimicrobiia bacterium
TCGGGTCGACGAGATCTCCGAATTCGGCCAGGTCAACCCCGTTACAAAGATGCGCGCATACCGGCCCGAAGACATCGCGGCCATCGAAGGTCGTGCGCGTCGGGGTCAGGTGGAACGAACTATTGGACAACACCACGGACCTACCGGCACCACCGACCATAGCGACGGCCGGCGCCAGGAGTCCGTTGTCTGGACCGACAAGCACACCTTCACCCTCGGCGACTTCGATAGCGATGGCGCGGCGAGCGGTGCCGACGCCCGGGTCGACGACCGCCAGCACCACACCGCTCGCCACATACTGAATAGCACGAGCCAACGCCAGAGATCCGGCGCGCACATCAAACGGGGCGATGTCGTGGGTGAGATCGATCACGTGGGCGTGGCGCGAAAGATCACGGATGACTGACCGCACGACTCCAGCCGATTCATCGACCAGACCAAAATCGGATAAGAAACTCACGGTATCGAAGCGACGGCCCACATCCGACACGTTACGGTGCGCATGTCCCACGGAAAGAACGAAGACAGCTACACGACCCGCAGCACGACCCGCAGCACGACCGCCAAACCGAGATCACGACAACCGCACGACCGACCTAGCACGACCCGCCGACCACTTGCCGTACACGAGATCGACCAGATGACGGCTCGATGCTGCGTGGTCGGCGCTCGTTGAAGCCAACCGAGCGTGAGCGGTCGACATGCCCTACACGTTGCCAAAACGGATGCAGGGCTGGTGGCGACCCCCCGGCGACACCAGCCCTGGACGCTGCCGTTTCCGGCGCGACCCACCTGACTAGCGTGCGTTATCGCTCAAGCAGGTAAGAATGACCTTACGACACAATAGGGGCGCGTGAAAAGCGTCACTTTGTAAAGATTTTGGAAGAACGGATCTACTGGCCCAATTCCCGGCTCCGTCGAGCCGACGCGGCCACCGCTTCGATCATCGCGGACCGAACGCCAACCCGTTCCAATTCCCTCAAGCCGGCCGCAGTGGTACCACCGGGTGAGGTGACTGCGGCCCGCAAGAGCGCCGGCTCGTCACCGCTTTCCGAAAGCATCTTCCCGCAGCCGAGAAGCAGTTGGCCCACCAACTGGCGTGCCGTGGCTCGCGGGAGGCCGGTGAGTACTCCACCCTCAATGAGCGCTTCAGCCACGAGAAACAGATAGGCCGGGCCACTTCCAGAAAGCCCCGTGACGGCGTCCAAAAGGGTTTCCGGAACCCGCACCGTGATGCCGACCGCATCGAGGATCGATGCAGCCCAGGCCAGATCATCCTCGGTGGCGTAGCGACCGCCGGCGATAGCGGCGGCGCCCGCACCAACCAGAGCGGGAGTGTTCGGCATGGACCGCACGACAGCAACCTCGCCACCGATCGCGCTTTCGAGGCCCACCGTGGTGATGCCCGCTGCGACAGAAAGCACACGACGCACCCCAAGTTGGGCCAAGGTGGCGCACAGTTCGCCGACGTGGTGCGGTTTCACGGCGATGAGCGCCGCATCGGCCGCGTCAGGTACGTCGGCCAGTACCGTGAGGCCTGGGTGCCGCGAGCTAAGGGCCTCTCGGGTCGGCAGGTACGGATCGATAACGACCAGATCAGCCTCTGATGCCCATCCGCTGGACAGCAACCCGCCGATCAGCGCACCGCCCATACTGCCGCCACCGAATATTGCCAGCCGAAAGGTCATGTAGGCAGGTTAGATACCAGAAACGTCCATCGAACGATTGCAGGAGCCCACCGAGGATATTTTATCGTGACTCCGACGATGACCCGTACCGAAAGGATACGAGAGCAGTGCGTGGCGCGTCACGGTGTGTCGGATGTCGATCTCCGATAGGCGTATCGGATAACTTTGAATGTCATGCCGACGGTAAGGGCAAGGTACGCAAAGTCCACCTGGTCGGGCTCGCTGACACCGGTGAAGTTGACTCCGCCAGGCGGGTCGCTGCAGTGCAGGCGGGCGTAGCGCAGGATGAACATCGTGTGCATCGTGAACCACGAAATCACCACGAACACGACGGCCAGCCAGGCTACCGGACTGCTCACGTCCCAGCGACGGCCAGCCCGGCTACTGGGCGCTGCTCGTCTTCCCCGAACGGGCGACCCAGCAACCGGACTGCCGCAAGAGTGTGCGCCACCGACTGCTGTTCGGAAATGCCCGGCCATCTGAAGCGGGGCGTCGGGGAAAGGTCAGCTCGTACGAGGTGGGAAAGCCAGGCGTACGAGCGAAAGAAAACTTCGCTCTACTTCGACAAACAGGGTGCCGATGATGCGATCAAGCTCGGCCTGGTTGAGCAACCCCGACGCAATCTCGCCGCGAAGGTAGATCGCGTCCTCACCACCAATCGCGTAGTGGCAGCCGACCAGGTTGTTGTTCCGACGAAGGACCGCTTCGTAGATGGCGGCCGCGCTCTGTGGAGGAGACGGAAGCATGTAGGTTTCGTACCGAAACGTGCGTTGGCCCATCGTCAGCCAGACGGTGGTGAAGTCTTTCTCCTCGCCCGCCATGCGTACATACCAGCGGCGCTCGCCAGGGCCACACTCGCCCGGACCACCCGGGTTGACGGCCAGAACCGCTTCATTCGCCGCCAGAAACTCCGCCAGCCAGCCGTCGACAGAGTCGGCGAACAACACGAACGACTCGGGGGCCAAGGGGGAGATCATCCGCACTCCACCAGTCGGTCGGCGCTGAGGTCGACGTACAAGCGGCGCAATCGCGCCGCCGCGGCGGTCCAGGTGTAACGCTTGGACCGCTGGGCGGCCGCCCTGCTCATCTGCTCAGCCAGGATCGGGTGGTCGAGGATCTCGCCGGCGTAGGCCGCGTACACGGCCGGATCCCGTCCTTGCACGAGGAAACCGGTGTGACCGTGGTCGACCAGGGTGATGAGCCCGCCCACGCCGGCGGCTACGACGGGAGTGCCGCAGGCCGCGGCCTCAAGCGCTACCAGCCCAAAACTCTCGCTTCGACTCGGTACCAAGACCACGTCGGCGGCTCGGTAATAGGTCGAGAGAAGATGATGAGGCTGCGGGGGTACGAACCGCACCTGGTCGGTGCAGCCCAAATCCGCCACAAGCTTCTGCAGTTCTGTCACTGCGGTGTCACCCTCGCGACCACTGGCGCCGCCTACTATCATGAGTACCGCGTCCGGACGGCGCAGGGCGGCAAGGGCCCGCACGGCGACGTCGGCCCCTTTCAGCGGTTGGATCCGCCCGACAAACAGCAACACCGGGTGTCTCCCGAGCCCGACGGCCGACCGAGCCCCCATCCGATCGCCGGGCGCGAAGAAGGCGTGATCGACACCGGGCGCAACGATTTCTACGCGTCCCGGTGGATTGCCATACAGCCGACGAAACTGGCTCTCCTCTTCGGTGCAGCTCATGCAAATGGCATCGGCACAGCCGATGATCCCCGCCTCGGATCGTTCACGCCGCGCCGGCTCTGGGTCGCCCCCTTCGGCCTTCACTCTCGCCAGGGTGTGGAAGGTCGTGACCAGTGGAATGTTGCGTTCGTGTTTGATGCGGTGCCCGGCCATGCCCGACAACCAATAGTTGGCGTGCACGACGTCAGCTCCACCCCGGCGGTCGAGGTCACGCATCACGCCATCAGCGAACCCGTCGACTTGGTCGGGCAGCGCCTCTTTGGCAAGGTCGTACGGGCCAGCGTCGATGTGCACCACTCGAAACCCCGGCTCGACGTGAATCTCGTCGGGCAGATCGGCTCGCCAACGTCGCACGTAGGTCGTGCAATCGACCCCGCCCTGGGCTAACGCCGACACCAGTTCGCGCACATACACGTTCATGCCGCCCGCGTCAGCAGATCCGGCTTGGGCCAGAGGTGAGGTATGCATGGAGAGCATTGCCAATCGACGGACGGCTGGCTGAGCGACATCGACCTGCATCACAACCCAAAACGTAGGCCAGTCGGCGGTGAATATGCGTGGTCGATCGCTAATGCAATACGGAATCGACCGAGACTTCTCCGTCACGGAAGCGGCGGATGACCTCGCCTGAAAGCGTGTCGAATGCTTCGAGAGCGAGACGTCGCTGGGCCGAAACCTGCCGCTCGAACGCACTGAGTCGATCAGCGACGACGGCCAAATGTGCGTCAGTCGATAGGGGCAGCGCGGCCAGAGACCCGGCGTCAAGGATCTGATCGAGCCGAATTTCGAGCGTCGGATCCTCGCGCTCACCGATATCGCGTGTCCGATAGGGGTTGCCGCTCGATTGCAATTTGCCCGCCAGCATGGCTGGCAATGCCGCCACAAGCTCGGCCAGGTTGGATGCCGGCAGACCCTTGCTGCGACGTACTCGTTCCGCATTGACGATATCGAGACGCCCCTGCACAAGCCGTCGGGCGTACGACAATTGCGCCTCGATCTCCCCACAGGCAGAACGCATGGCGCGTAATTCGGGCATCGGCCGGGCAGGGAGGTCATGCAAGAAGGCTGGGTCGGCAATGCGGTCGTTCCAGGACGGCTCCATGGCAACCCAGGCTATGTGGCGCCGTCTCCGCCGGACACCGGTGGCAGCACCGCCACCTCATCTGAGTCCTTCACCGGTGTGGCCCGATCGGCGGGCTCGCCGTTCACCCACACTTTGCAGACCTTCAGCACCGCTGCGAAGCCCGGACCGAACCGGCTGACCGCTTCGTCCAACATCGCCGCGACGGTTTCTGCCTCGATGACGACGCGGTTGGTTCCTGCGGCCTCTCGGGCGCTGGCAAAGAGTCGAAGAACCGCCACAAACACCCACCTTAGCCAGGCCCGGCCCGATACCGTTGTCCGGTATGGCGACGACTCGGATCTTGCTGGTACGCCACGGCCAGTCCACGTGGAACGCACAGGGGAAATGGCAGGGACGAGCCGACCCCCCACTCTCGCCGCTTGGACAGCATCAGGCGGCACAAGCCGGATCCAAACTGGGCCTGGTCGACGCCGTCTACGCCAGTCCTTTGGTACGTGCTTACCAAACAGCATCGATCATTTCCGCAGCCATTGGCATCGGCCCAGTCAGCATCGACGATCGTCTCATCGAGACTGACGCCGGGGATTGGACGGGGCTGACCTTTCATGAGATTCGCACCGGTTGGCCCGGGTGGCTAGACCATCACCGCTTCCCCGAGAACTTCGAGAAACAGGATGACATCGTCGCCCGCATGACCAGCGTGATGTTCGCCATGGCCGCGGCCCTTCCCGGTGGCAACATCGTCGCGGTTACTCACAGCGGGTCGATGCGCAATCTCGACCGCTCGTTGGGCGACACCGACCCGGGTATCCCCAACCTGTCCTCACGCTGGTACGACGTCGACGAACACCACATCGTCGGCGGCGAGCGATTGCTACTGGTCGACGCCGAACACACCACCTCTACCGGCACATCCCAGGTTTAGGAGTGTTACGGCGCCGGCGGCGGGTATTCGGACTGTTCACCCCCGACACGACCCTTCCCGGGTTCGAAGCCCTCAGCTCCGCCCCAGCCACAGAGACCTCGAACGAGCTGGCAGTCCGGCCGAAAAGCGGATCGGTAGCGAGACCCCCGAACGTACCGGGGCGCACCGCTACCGCAACCACATTGCCCCGGTTGTTGCCACCTTCGCCGACGCCACCACCTCCGACGCCGCCACCTCCGACGTCGCCACCGCCACCACCTCCTCCGCCACCTTCGACGACGCCACCACCTTCGACGACGACGCCACCACCTTCGACGACGCCACCACCACCTTCGACGACGCCTTTCACGCTGCTTTCTGAGCCGATCGAACCGCCACCGGCTCTTACGCCGCCCGACACAGTGGCATTTTCGGTTCGGGTGGTGCGCAGTGGCCGCCGCAAGACGACCGTCGCGGCATCCCTCGTCGCCGGCGTACTCACCGTCACTATTCCGGCCACCATGGCCGAGGTTGAAGCTGAGCGCTGGGCCTCAGAGATGAGCCGGCGATTCGCCCGCAAACTTTCGACCGACGCCGTCGACCTGCCGGCTCGAGCAAACGCTCTGTCTCGCCGATACGACCTGCCCCGGGCCCGTGAGATCCGGTGGGAGGAGATGAGCACGCGTTGGGGAAGCTGCACCATTGGTACCGCCACCATTCGCATGTCGACCCGCCTGGCCGGCTTTCCCGATTGGGTGATCGACTACGTCATTGTGCACGAACTGGCCCACATTGACGTACCGGATCACTCACCGAAGTTCTGGAAAGTGGTGGATCGGTACCCCAAGGCCGAGCGGGCGCGCGGCTATCTGATCGCCAAAGCGGGCGATGACGGCGACGCCGACTAGCCAGATTCCGGCAAGGCGGCTGCCGATCCTTGACGGGTTCGTGACAAAATCCAAGGCGTTGTCCGCATACTGCGTCGATACGTTGCGGTTATGACCTTTCCGCCCATCGGTGGCCTCGCATCGGGTATGACACGACGCCGGTACGCACTGCTGACGATCGAAGATAAGGATCTCATCGCGCGCCTTCGCCAAGAGTCGGCCCTTCCGGTCGCGGCGATCGCCGCTCTGCTCTGCACCACCGAAACCGCCGTGAACCGCGTGAGCAAAGAACGAGACATCACCCCGAGGTATACCGGCGTACCGTACCGCCGCCGCAGTAGACGCCCGGCCGCCTGATTAGACGGAACGATCGTTTCCCTTCGAACGTCGTTTCGCGCCATGATGTGACACCGCACACATCTTGGAGCGCCGCACACCATGAGCTTTCCCTCTGATCTGGAAATTGCCCGCAAGGCAAGTCTGAAACCGCTGGACGATGTGGCCGCAGCCATGGGGCTGCCCACCGAGTTCTTGCAGCCTTACGGCGACGACGTGGCCAAGATCCGCCTCGAAGCGATCGCTGCACTCTCTGATCGGCCCAAGGCAAAGTACGTGGTGGTCACTGCCGTCACCCCCACCCCACTCGGTGAAGGCAAGACCACCACCACTGTCGGCCTCGGCCAGGCCATGAGCCATATCGGCAAAAAGGCCACCATCGCCATTCGCCAGCCATCGATGGGCCCGACCTTTGGTATCAAGGGTGGCGCGGCCGGCGGCGGCTACAGCCAAGTCGTGCCGATGGAGACGCTCAACCTGCATCTCACCGGCGACATGCACGCCGTGACCGCTGCCCACAACCTGCTGGCAGCCATGATCGACAACTCACTGTTCCAGGGCAACCCGCTTGACCTCGACCTCAGCAACATCACCTGGCGTCGAGTGATGGATGTCAACGATCGGGCGCTGCGCAACATCATCGTCGGCCTCGGCGCCAGGCTTGACGGAGTTCCCCGGCAAACCGGCTTCGATATCACCGCCGCCTCCGAGGTGATGGCCGTGTTGGCATTGGCCACCTCGCAGGCTGACCTGCGAGCGCGCCTGGGCCGCATCGTGGTCGGCTACGACACCAAAGGCACCCCGGTCACGGCCGAGCAACTCAAGGGTGCCGGCTCGATGGCCGTCATCATGAAGGACGCGCTGAAGCCCAACCTGATGCAGACGCTAGAGAACACCCCGGTGCTCGTGCATGCCGGTCCGTTCGGCAACATCGCTCACGGCAACTCCTCGATCATCGCCGATCAGATCGGCATCCACTGTGGCGACTTCCTCATCACCGAGGCTGGCTTCGGGGCCGACATCGGGGCCGAGAAGTTCTTCAACATCAAGTGCCGCAACTCGGGCCTCGCCCCCGATGCCGCCGTGCTCGTCGCCACGGTGCGGGCACTCAAGGCCCATTCGGGTAAGTACAAGATCGTGGCCGGCAAGCCACTGCCGCCCGAGTTGCTGATGGAGAACCCCGAAGACGTCCACATCGGCGGCGCCAACCTGCGCAAGCAGATCGAGAACGTCAAGATCCACGGCGTCTCGCCCGTCGTTGCCATCAATGCCTTCCCCACCGATCATCCCTCTGAGCATCAAGCGATTCGCGAGATAGCGGCATCAATGGGCGCCCGCGTAGCCGTATGCAATCACTTCGCCGAGGGTGGTGCAGGCGCTGTTGAATTGGCACGCGCTGTCGTCGAGGCGGCAAACGAGCCGTCGACCTTCCAGCTGCTCTATCCGAACGAGATGTCGCTGCGAGACAAGATCCACACCATCGCCACCAAGGTGTACGGCGCGGACGGCGTGAAGTATGACCCGTCGGCGTCGAAGCAAATCGACAGCTATGAAAAGAACGGCTTTGGCCATCTGCCGATCTGTGTGGCCAAAACCCATCTCTCGATCTCGTCAGATGCATCGTTGCGCGGTGCACCGACCGGGTGGACGTTACCGGTACGTGAAGTCCGCGCCTCGGTTGGGGCCGGTTTCATCTACCCCATTTGCGGCGAGATGCGCACCATGCCGGGCCTTGGCACCAACCCCGCCGCCAGCATCATCGACTTCGATGAGAACGGCGAGATCATCGGTCTGTCCTGAGCGACCCACTCCGATCCGTTCGCGTCACGGCACTTTCGACCGGCGCGACCCGCCTATACGCGGGTC
>JAYTVF010000034.1:0-2562 GCA_043744155.1 Acidimicrobiia bacterium
GTGCGGGGGCGAAGCGGGCGATGACGACGAGGCGGTTTCGTTCGGAGCAGATGCGGCTCAACGTGCTGCCGGGACTCGCAGAGAGTCCGTGACCATGGCGAACCACGCTCGACGGTTCATACCGATAGCGCCATCCACGAGTCGTTCCGCGCAACGACAGGTCGGTGTCTTCGAAGTAGAGGAAGAACCGCTCATCGAACAGACCGACATCTCGCAGGTAATCGGTACGCAGCAGTACACACGCCCCGCACCAGCCGGGGATGTCTTGGGGGGTATCCAACTGGCCCCGATCTGGCTGCGTGAAGCCCCGCTCGACACCCCACCAGTTGTCGCCGAGTTCGTTTCCTGCGTTGTTGACGACGTTGACGACCTCGCTGGCGACGGTGACCTCGGAGATGTCGGCGCCGATTTCGGTGGGCGTGCCGTTGACCGTCACGCACTTGTCTCGTTCGGCAGCGAGGCGGACACGTGGAGTTGGCGTTGCGGCGACGAAGAGTTCCGCGGATTCGCCGTCGGTCCAGCGATAGCCCGGCTCTTGGTGGCTAAAGCCGCGGCCAAAGAGCAGGGGAGCCGACCCTTCGTGCACACGCAGGCCGAGGGTACGGCCATCACCGTTTCCCGGCACGAAGGTAGATGAGGTGAGCATGACCGGGTGCCACTGGCCATCGAACAGGATCTTCGGGCTCGCTGCGCCAACGCGCTTGTCGGACTCGAGGGCCGCGACGAGCGACCCGAGCCAGTCCGGTAAGACGAAGCAATCGCTGTTCACGAGGGCTACGGCGTCGACGCCACTGAGGTCGCGCATGGCCAGATTGTTGCCGCCCGAGAACCCGAGGTTGGTCGTCGAACGCAGCAGTCGAATTGTCGCAAAGGCCTCGGCCAGACCATCGGCGGAGCCATCGGTAGAGGCATTGTCGACGACGACGACCTCCATCTCAATGCCCGGAGCCTCCGTCGCCAGCAAGCAGGCAATCGCTCGCCGCAAGAATTCGCCACCATTGAAGTTCACGACGACGACCCGCACAAAGCGGATCGGGGCAGACATCGGCACCTCGGCAGATTAGACAATCCTTGAACGTGGGCAAGGCTACGGCGGGCGGCTGCTTCCTAGAGGTCGAAGCGGAGGCTTCCGTGGCGGAACAAGGCGGTCGCGGTCAGCAGCACGACGGTCTCGGAGGTCTGTTCGGCGGCACCGAGAACGTCGCCGACGATGCCGCCAATCTTGGCCCGTGATAACCCCGCGATTGCGGCCGAGGCCACCAGGCAAGCGCCCATGAGCGCGAGCCCGGGCATCCCGGCGAGTGCAAACACGACGGCGCACCCTGTGAAGATTCCGCCGACGCCTTGGGCCTTGGGAAGGCGAGCGGAGTAGCGGGTACCGAGACCGTCGGCGCGCACCGACGGCATAGTCAGCATCAACCCGAGGGCGCTGCTTCGACCCAAGGTGTGCGCAGCCACCATCGCGACGAATCCGGCCCACTGGCCGAGCGCGCCGAGAGCTGCAATCTGCAGCGCCGCGACCATGACGAGGGTCGTCACACCGTAGGTGCCATGGCGCGAGTCCTTGAAGATCTCCAGTCGCTGTTCGATAGTCCATCCGCCACCGAAGGCGTCGGCCGTGTCGGCCAGGCCATCTTGATGGAATGCGCCGGTAATGAGGGCGCCCGCGGCGATGGCGAGTGCCGCTCCCGGAAACGGGCCGAGCAGCCACGAGGCACCGGCGAACAAGCCACCGCACGCCACACCGATGAGCGCGCCAACGAGGGGAAACCAGGTTGGCGCCCCGTCGACATCCGGGTTGGTGCCATCGCCGATGGGAATACGGGTGAGGAACGTGACGGCGCTGCGGAACGCGCTCACATCAGGTCGGTCGCGTCGAGCAACCGCAGTGCCCGCCCGGCCACCAGCAGAAACGAGCGATCGACGCCGTTGGCCACTCGTTGGTTGACGCGTCCGAGGATGTCGCGATACTGCCGACCGAGTGCTGTTTCGGGATGCAGCCCAAGGCCGACTTCGTTCGATACCAGCACCGTCGGTGTCGTGCGACGGCTGAGCACGGTCATCAGCGTACCGACGCGAGCCTGAATGTCCGTCTCGGAATATTCCCGATACATGAGGGTGCCGACCCAGGTCGTCAGGCAATCGACGAGCAGAAAATGCGACTCTGGCGCGCCGTTGGCGGCCGTGGCCAGGTCGATTGATTCCTCGATCACCCTCCAGTGCGGTGGGCGTTCAAGGCGGTGCTGTGCGATACGTGCGGCCATGTCGGCGTCGAATGCCTCGGCGGTGGCGACCATCGACACCGGCCCGCCCCAGGCCACTGCCATCTTCACGGCCATATCACTCTTTCCCGAACGCGCCCCACCGAGCAGCAGGGTCGAGACGGCAGCCATAGCGACCATCCTTTCTTGCCGGAAGCAGAGATCGCAACCGACGAGGTCTCTTGACCGCTGCCCCCTGTCGCCCGCTCTGCCAGCGCGAGCGGCGCTGCGTGCCCGCCAGAGGTCACCTCGCTCGACGGGGGGAGGCATCGCGTCTGGTGACAACCAGCTCGACTGCGCG
>JAYTVF010000035.1:0-8422 GCA_043744155.1 Acidimicrobiia bacterium
GAGCGGGTACGGCGACCGGGGCTGCCGATGGTGCGCTCGGTGCGTGAGGTGCTGGGTGCGGCTTTGTTTGCTGCTTCTTACGGTCGGGAGCAAGAACCATGATCATGTTTCTTCCATCGACCTTGGGAGCGGCTTCGATCTTTCCGACGGCAACCACTTCTTCGGCCAGATGGGTCAGAATCTTCATACCAAGTTCGGGGTGCTGCATTTCCCGTCCACGGAACATGATGGTGATCTTGACCTTGTGGCCCTCGGTCAGAAACTCGGCAACCTTTCGGGTCTTGGTATCGAAGTCTCCAGTGCCGATCTTGGGACGATATTTCATCTCCTTGATCGAGGTGCTGACGCTCTTCTTCCGTGACTCTTTCGCCTTCTGTGACTCTTCATATCTGAACTTGCCGTAGTCCATGATGCGGCAGACCGGCGGCGAGGCCAGGGGTGCGACTTCGACCAGGTCGAGTTCGAGTTCCCGGGCAAGCGAGAGGGCTTCGGGTAACGACTTGATACCGAGTTGGTCCCCGGCCGGCCCGATGACTCGGACTTCGCGGGATCGGATGCGATCGTTATACCGAGGTTCGGTGTTCGCGGGCGTTGCTATTGGTGCTCACTCCTGCACAAAGGGCCTTCTCCTCCCAGAACGGACAATGACGCCGACAAAAGCCGACGCCCGCGTACAGGAGAGAAATCCCGTGCTCGAATATCGACCTGGGCGCATCGATGATGGCCAGGTGGGAGTCGTATTCGCCTGTTGCCAGGTGAGCGGGCTCCGCTTTCCTCGGTTGTAAACGACTATCGTAGCGCAGGTGAGCGATGTAGACGTATCCGACGAATTTGAAGACGATGTTGAGGAAATGGCGTCAGCCTTAGCCGACGCACGCCACAGGGTCGCCGAGGCGCCCGCTTCCACCGTTGTGGCCAACCACGCCATGGGATTGTATGAGCTGGCGGCGATTCATCTCTCGCATCAGCCGCCGCGCTTGGCCGAGGCGGCGCTGGGCATCGACGCCCTCGCCTGCCTGGTAGAGGGGCTCGGTGACCGCATGGGCGAGAACTCGGGCGTGCTGCGCGATGCGTTACATCAGATTCGATTGGCGTTTGTGCAGATCAAGGGGCAGGCGACGCCAGTTTCGTAACGGCTGTCGCTTCGTAGCGGCCGAGATACGGCAGGCTTTCGAACGAGACCGGCGCCCACGCCGCTACCGTGCGGGTGCCATCGGCGATTTGGGTGCAGTGAAAAAACCAGCGCTGGCCAGCCTCGTCCGTCAGCCATCCCACACCCGCTGCTTCATCGAACTCGACGACCGTGCCGCGCATCAGTGCACGATCTTGGACAACGCAAGTTCAAGAATATCGGTCGCCCCGGCATCCTTCAGTTCGGGAATGAGGGTGTTGATCGTGCGCTTCTCGACAACCGTCTCCACCGCGTACCCGCCGCCAGCGAGCTTTGAAACCGTCGGGGATTTCATAGAAGGCACCTTGGCGAGCACCGCTTCGTAGGCCTCATCGCTGACATTGAGCTTTACGAGCACCTTGTCTCGCGCTTCGAGAGTGCCGTTGAGCAGGGTCATGATCTGATCCATGGCGTGGCGTTTGGTCGGGTCGTCGTACGAAGCCTTATTGGCGATGACCTCGGTATAGCTGACGAGAATGGTGTCCAGGATCCGGAGTCCGGCAGCCTTGAGTGCTCGCCCGGTTTCAGTCAGGTCGACAACGGCGTCGGCGATGTCTGGGATCTTTGCCTCGGTCGCACCGTAGGACAGACGGATGTCGGCCTCGATGCCGCGTTCGCGGAAAAAGCGCTTCGTAAGTTCGGGGTACTCGGTGGCCACGCGCACCCCAGGGCGCAGATCTCGGGCGGTTCGTGCCGGATTGTCGTCGCCGACAGCAATCACGATCTTGACCGGCTGACGAGACACCTTGGAATAGGCAAGCTCACCCAGGCTCACAACATCGGCACCGGTCTCGCTCACCCAATCGCGCCCGGCGATGCCGAAGTCGAACAGACCTTCTTGCACGTAGCTCGGGATTTCCTGAGGTCGTAGGATGCGCACGTCGTCAATACGAGGGTCGTCGATCGACGCCTTGTAGTCGACAGACGAGCTGCGACGAACGCCGAGATCGGCGCTTTCAAAGAGTTCCAGGGTCGCCCGTTCCAGGGATCCCTTCGGCAGTACGAGTCTCAGCACACCCCAGAGTGTAGGAGGCAGGCTCTAATGCGATGTAGGTGCTTCGGCCAGGAGCCGCAAAGCATGGGGCAAGATGTCGATGACCGCCTCGAGTTGTTCGACGCAACCCTTGGGTGAACCGGGAGTGTTCAGGATCACGGTTTGGCCCCGAATGCCAGCCACTCCCCTGCTGAGGCGACCGAGTGGGCTGATCAGCCGCATTGCTTCTGCCAGGCCGGGGGCGTCACGCTCGATGATCAGCTTGGTGCCTTCGGGCGTGAGATCTCGGGGAGTAAAGCCGGTTCCACCGGTCGACACAATCACTCCGGCGAATCCCTTGGCCATTGTGGTCAAGGCTTCGGCGACCGACTCGACGCCGTCGGCAACCACATGTGTTTCCACCACGTCGAATCCATGGGCCGTGAGGCAGTCAGCCAGCGCCACGCCACTCTTGTCCTCTCGTGTGCCGTGAATCACGCCGTCGGACACGGTGAGCACCTTGGCTTGTAGCGACATCAGCCGTGCTTCAGGTTTGTCATGGCGCTGGCGATGCGCCGGGCTCTGGTGTGCGGGGGCCTCGCCGCCTCGAAACCCATCGCCGTCTTACCGTGCAAGTCCAGCACCGTTCGAAACCTCATACCGCGAGTATGCCAGCCCGACCGATGGGGGAACCGCCTGCCCCTGGCTCGAAGGAGGCTCCACCAGCGCGCGTGTCGTTGTCCCAACATCGGGCCAATGATCATCGCAGAGATCTGTCCCGGCGGAGAGCCTTGGTGGTCCTGGGCATTGCGCTACAGGGCGACCTAGGGTTCAGGTTATGTCCTTTGTCGCTGATCCCGCTCGGTACGACTCGATGCAATATCGACGGTGCGGCCGCAGCGGCCTTTTGTTGCCAGCCATCTCGTTGGGGCTCTGGCACAACTTTGGGAATGACCGCGAATGGACGACCCAACGAGCCATTTGTCTGCGGGCCTTCGATCTGGGTGTGACGCATTTCGATCTGGCGAACAACTATGGGCCTCCGTACGGTGCGGCCGAGGCCAACTTCGGGCGCATCCTGGCCTCCGACCTCGGCGTCTACCGAGACGAGTTGGTCATCTCCACCAAGGCGGGGTACGACATGTGGCCAGGCCCATACGGCAACTTCGGGTCCCGCAAATACTTGATCGCCTCACTCGACCAGTCGCTCCAGCGGATGGGTCTCGACTATGTCGACATCTTCTATTCGCACCGAGTCGACCCCGACACACCGCTTGAGGAGACGGTCGGAGCACTCGCCACGCTCGTGCAGCAAGGTAAGGCATTGTACGTAGGAATCTCGTCATACTCATCGCAACGAAGCCGCGAGGCGGCTCGGCTGTTGGCCGAGATGAAGGTTCCCCTCCTCATCCACCAGCCGTCGTATTCGATGCTCAATCGGTGGACGGAGGATGATCATCTTCTCGACGCGCTCGAATCGGTTGGAGCCGGATGCATCGCGTTCTCGCCACTGGCGCAAGGGTTGTTGACCAATCGCTATCTCAGCGGGATCCCCGCCGATTCCCGGGCGGCGACCGGCGGCGCGCTGGCCGCGGACTCCTTAACCGAGGAACGACTCAGCCGGGTACGGGCACTGAATGCTGTCGCCGAACGCCGAGGTCAGACCATGGCCCAGTTGGCTTTGGTGTGGGCGTTGCGAGACCCGCGGATGACCTCGTTGGTCATCGGTGCCAGCAGCGTGAAGCAGTTGGAGGACAACGTCGCATCGTTGCAGAACATGACGCTAACGGCCGACGAACTGGCCGAAATCGAGCACTACGCATCGGACGCCGACATCAATCTGTGGAAACAATCCAGCCAAAACTGAATCGTTACGTAGGTCGACGCCAGCGCAAAATGACCATTCCGTCGGTGTCATCGTCATGGGGCAGCACCCGTGCGCCCCGACCGAACGGGCGCCACGGGCCATCGGGCGCGCGCAGCGCTGGCCACCGACCGTCGTCGTGATCAATCGACTCGGCGGCCGTGATCGTGCACACGCTATACACCAGCACCCCGCCAGGCTTCACGAGCGTGCGAGCAGCCGCCAAAATCTGCTTCTGAATAACCACCAGCTCATCGACCCCGCCCGGCGTCATCCGCCAGCGGGCATCGGGGCGACGGCGCAGCGCACCAAGCCCCGAGCATGGCGCGTCGACCAGGACACGATCGAACGAACCGGCCGGAAACGGCGGTTCGATGGCATCCGCGACCACGACGGCCACGTTGTGTTGCCGGAGGCGATGCACGTTGTTGGCCACCAAGCGCGCCCGGTGTCGCTGGCGATCGGCCGCCACCACCAAGCCGGCCGAATCGGCGAGGCGGGTGGCCTTCCCGCCGGGTGCCGCGCACATATCCAGCACGACATCGTCGGGCTGCGCATCGACAAGATCGGCCACCCACGTCGAGCTGCGGTCCTGCACATAACCGTCGTCGCGGGTGGTCACCGTCGGCGCGACGTTCATCCGATCGAGCGCTTGATAGGCCTCGTCCTCGCCCATCTCGGCTACGAAGCGATGCACGATCCAATCGGGATACGACAGCCGCGTGGCCACATCGGGCCACAGGGGTGCAATGTTAGCTACCTTGCGAAGCACGGCGTTGACTACAGGCTTGAACTTGGTCGGAGCCAATTCGACCGTCTCGCCCACCGCAGCGTGAACTGGCACGTTCATGTACAGAATTTGATACGCCCCGATACGCAAGATTGTGCGCAACGCCTCGGGTGGGTCCTTGCTGAGAAATCGATCGGCGGCGAAGTCGAGCGCCCGCCTCATGCGGGTCGAGCCGTACACCAGTTCGGTGGCGAAGCCACGATCACGTTGATCGAGCTTTGACTTCTCAAGCAATTGAGGCAGCGCAATGTTCGCATACGCCCCTTCTAACTCGATCTGAGTGAGCGCTTGCAGCGCAAGCTTGCGAGCGGTCATCGACCGAGTACCCCGTCTTTCAATGTTCTCCCAGCGCCGTTCAGCCAGTCCTTGACCGCCATGGCACCCTTGCCCTCCGGTCGAACAGTCTCGAGCCGCAGGACACCCCGCCCGGTCTGCACCACTGATCCTGTCAGCTGACCGACCACGCGAACGTTGCTCAGCTGACCAATTCCATCGTCCGGACCTACTTCAGCGATCTGCCCGACATCGTCGACGCCACAGGCATCATCTGCGCCGTGTACCAGGGTGGCCCGAATCACTTTGAGCCGACGGCCATCAGCGGTGGTCCATGCTCCACCGAGACGTATCTGGCGGTCGATCACCTCTGCTGGCTCTGTCCAGTGGATGCGTAGATCGTGTATCGAAAGCTTCGCTGCGTACAACGGCTCGCCAACCTGGGGGCGTGGCGTGCCAAGACCCCCCTGAAGCGAACGCACCAACAGGTCGCCGCCCACCGCGGTGAGCGTGTCGCGTAGCGAATCACCAGTATCGTCGGGTTGGATCGAGACCCGCACCTCGCCGAACAGCGGGCCAGTGTCGAGCCCTTCTTCCAATTGCATCAAACCGACACCTGTGTCGGTGTCCCCCGCGAGCAGGGCACGCTCCATCGGCGCCGCGCCGCGCCAGCGCGGCAGCAGCGAAAAGTGCAGATTCACCATCGCAAGGCAAGCGAGTACGTGCGGACGGATGAGCTGACCAAAGGCCACGACCACGCCGAGATCAGCCCCGACCGTCAGCGCATCATCCACTTGATGGCTCACGGGAATACCGAGTTCGAGCGCAGCCGCTTTCACCGGGCTCGCAAGCAGGTCGCTGCCGCGGCCTCGTCGCTTGTCGATACGGGTAATGACGAGCGGAATGTCGAACCCGGCGGCCACAAGGGCGCGTAATGGTTCGGCGGCGAGGGCCGGAGTTCCGAGGTAGACCAAACGTCGGGGGTGAGAGGGAACCGAAGCGAGACTCATCCGCGAAACAACAACCGACGGCGCTCTTTTTTGGCCGATTGCTCTTCTTGCAGCCGTCGCCACATCGTCATGGCCTCTTTACGCTGCTCGGGCGTCATGCGTTCGAACATCAACACACCGTGCAGATGATCGAGTTCGTGCTGGAACAGCCGCGCCTCAAGCTCAGTGGCCTCGACCTGTATCTCGTTACCATCGAGATCGAGACCAACCATCAACACATCCTTCGGGCGCAGCAACTCCACATAAAGCCCGGGGATCGAAAGACAGCCCTCTTCGTAAAGCCATTCACCACTCGACTCGGCAATACGAGGGTTGATGATGGTCTTGGGACCATCGCCGACGTCGTACACGAAGATCTGCTTCTGAATGCCGACCTGCGGCGCCGCCAGACCAAGGCCGGGAGCTTCGTACATGACGTCCAACATCTCCTCGGCCAAGGTCGCGACCTTGCCGTCGATGTTCGTCACCTCCGCTGCTTCGGTCTTCAAGACCGGGTCTCCGAAGATGCGGATCTGATGCGCCATGTACTCCAGGCTACAAGGTCGCCTGCAGTCCTGAAATGTGGCTGCGGCCACGGCGAGGCAAGATAGTGCCGTGCTGGATATTCCACTGCCGCCGCTCCCACCAAAGTTTGATGTCTTTTCGTGCCCGCCGCCCGCATTCTCCGACGGTGAACTGGTGCACGTCGCCCGCACGTTGTTCGGGCTAGAGGGCACCATCACCGCACTGGATTCTGAGCGGGACCAGAACGTTCGCCTGCAGACCAGCGGCGGCGACTTCGTGTTGAAGGTCGCCAACCAGGCCGAGACAGAGTCCGAACTCGACATGCAAATAGCCGCCCTGCGTCATGTCGCGCAGGTGCGATCAGACCTGCTCGTGCCGCGGGTGGTGCCTACCGTCGGCGGCGACGGGCTCGGGACATGGGGCGAAACGGATGCACGACACCTCGTGCGCTGTGTGTCCTACCTGCCCGGCACCCCGTTCGCGGTGGCCAATCGCACCGCCGACACCTACCGTGAGCTGGGCATGGCTCTGGGCCAGCTCAGCAGCGCTCTGGCTGGCTTTGGACATCGGGCCGCCCACCGAGATGACTTTGTCTGGAACCTCGATACAGCCCAGGGGTGCCGGATATTCATCGACGACATCAACGAAGAAGCTGATCGAGTGCTCGTACGCGAGGTGTTCGACCGCCACGCCGAGCGCGTCGTACCAGCGCTTGGCATGCTGCGCCGCGCCGTGATTCATCAAGACGCCAACGACTACAACGTCGTCGTGTCCTCCGATGGAAAGGTTGGTCTGATCGATTTTGGCGACATGGTCTTTGGTTGCCAGATAAATGAACTGGCCATCGCTCTCGCCTATGCGCTGATGGACGTCGATGACATCGTCGCCATGAGCCGGCTCGTCATCGGCGGGTACGTGAGCCGCTTCGCGCTGCACGAGACGGAAGTCGATGTTCTCTTCGATCTGGTGACCACTCGCCTGGCGATGAGTGTCGCTATCTCGTCGCATCGTACCGCCGCGTTTTCGAGCAACGACTACTTGAGGATCTCACAGGCCCCAGCGCTGCGGTTGCTGCGACGATTGCACACCATTCGGCCCGACTTCCTGAAAGCCGCCGCCCGAAAATGCGCAGGGTTCTCAGCGACGCCTGGGCACGACGCCATAGTCGCCTGGATCGACTCGCCCGAGTGTCAGCCTTTCCCGGTGCTTGCCTTCGATCTCGTTCGCTCACCCCGGTTCAGGGTGGAGCTGCGAAACGGTTGCCCCGGAACACAATTCGGCCGCGATGCCTCAGCCTACTGGGCGTGGTTGCAGGAACGATTCCGGGCGCAGTATCCACCCATGTCCGACAGTTCCGATGCCTTTGCCGTGGGCGCGTACCTTGAGAATCGCGACGTGTACGACGACGACGCGTACAACACCGATGCACCCGAACGCCGCTCGGTGCATCTTGGCATAGACATCTTTGTACCCGAAGATACGCCGGTTTGCGCCATGTTGAACGCTGTTGTGTACACGGTGGTGGACAATCCCGACCCCTACGACTACGGGCCAACCGTCATTCTGAGGCACGAAACGGGCGACGGTACGCCCTTTTTCGTGCTCTACGGCCATCTCTCCCGGCGCACGTTGAACACCGTCTCGCCCGGCCAGGTGGTCAGTGCGGGTGACGTCATCGGCTTCATCGGCTCGGCCCAGGTGAACGGCGGTTGGGCACCTCATCTCCACGTGCAGATCATGACCGACCTGCTCGGCAACATGTCGGGCAACTTCGAGGGCGCCGGTGAGCCCAGCCGCATCGATCTCTGGCGAGACATATGCCCAAATCCGAACCTGT
>JAYTVF010000036.1:0-8352 GCA_043744155.1 Acidimicrobiia bacterium
GAGGATCTGATGAGCCGGGTGTCGTACGTGATGATGAATCCGGGTGGTGATCGTGAACTCACGATCTCCGTGCGCACCGCGCTACACGAACTCACCGACGAACTCCTGGCAGACGCCGCACTGCCAGCCAGCCAGGTGCTCGATGTCGTGCTGGTCGGCAACCCGATCATGCACCACGTGGTCCTCGGAATCGATCCGACACCACTCGGGATGGCTCCCTTCACGCTGGCAACAGCGGAGGCCGTCTCGTGCCAGGCCACCGAGCTCGACCTGCCGCTCCCCCACGCATCGGTCTACCTGCTCCCCTGCATTGCCGGTCATGTCGGCGCCGACACAGCCGCAGCCATCCTGGCAGAGGGTCCCCACCGCGGCGAGCGATTTCAACTGTTGGTCGACGTCGGCACCAACGCCGAGATCGTTCTCGGCAACAATCAGTTCCAGTTCGCAGCATCATCTCCAACCGGCCCGGCCTTCGAAGGAGCACAGATCAGTTGTGGCCAGAGAGCCACGGCCGGGGCCATCGAGCGAGTGCGTATCGACCGCGTCACGCTCGAGCCGCAGATCAAGGTCATCGGCAGTGACTTGTGGTCTGACCAGGATGGATTCGCCGAAGCCACCAAGGATCTCACGATCAGTGGAGTATGTGGCTCGGGCATCATCGAGGTGATGGCTGAGATGTACCTGTCGGAGATCATTGCCGTCGACGGCACCATCAACGGTGCATTGGCGGCACGCTCGACACGTGTCGTGTCCGACGGCCGCACGTTTTCCTATCGACTCTTCCAGCATGACGGCGTCGATCTGCAGATCACCCAGAACGATGTGCGGGCCATCCAATTGGCCAAAGCGGCCCTTCGAGCCGGCATCGATCTGCTTGTGGAAAAGGCGGGAGTCACCGATCTGACCGACATTCGGCTCGCCGGCGCATTCGGATCTCACATCGATCCGCTCTACGCATTGGTGCTCGGCCTGGTACCCGATTGCCCGATCGAGGGTGTGCGTTCGGTCGGCAACGCAGCAGGCGCAGGAGCGGTACGGGCGCTGCTCTCCAGAGCGTTGCGGGGCGAGATCGAGCGCACCGTGCAAGGTGTTACCAAGATCGAGACGGCCATCGAGCCGAGGTTCCAAGAACTGTTCGTGGCCGCGATGGCGTTCCCCCATGCCACCGCACCCACGCCACACTTGGCGGGCCAAGTTGTGCTTCCCGAACGCTCAGCCGCCGACGACGCAGCAGCACACGGTGGTCGTCGACGCCGTCGCGCCGTCGAAAAATCCACAGCTTCGTCCTCACCCGTAGGAGAACCGTCGTGAACGAACCCGTTAAAGGCCGTCGAACCGGGGGCCGGGCCGGCCGCCAGGCATCGCGAAGCTCACATGCCGTGGCCCACGATCCCTTCCTGACCCGCACGATGAAGCCCTTCGAGTTGGTGTCGGAGGAAGGCCTCGCCCTACTGGAGTGGAACGCCGACACCATTTTGCAGGAGGTTGGCGTCGAAATTCGCGACTATCCCTCTGCGTTAAAGGTGTTCGCCGACGCGGGTGCCGACGTCACCGACACCCGAGCGCGATTCCCGCGTGGGCTCTGCCGCCAGATCGTGCAGGCCACCGCCCCGGCTACCTATATCCAGCACGGTCGCAACCCCGAACGAAACGTGCTGATTGGTGGCAACGCCACGGTCTTCGCGCCGAACTATGGCTCGCCGTTCGCTTTCGACCTCGACAAAGGTCGCCGTTACGCCACGATCACCGACTTTCAGAACTTCGTGAAGCTGGCCTATATGTCGCCGAATCTGCACCACTCGGGTGGCACCGTGTGCGAGCCGGTCGACATCCCGGTCAGTAAGCGCCACCTCGACATGGTGTATTCGCATCTGAAGTACTCCGACAAGCCTTTCATGGGATCGGTAACGGCTGGCACGCGTGCCCAAGATTCCGTAGATCTGGCCCGCGTCGGATTCGGCGGGGACCTTCAGAATCGAACCGTGATGACCAGCCTCATCAACGCGTCGTCGCCACTGGTGTGGGACGGAACGATGCTGGCCGCGGCCGAGGTGTACGCCGCGAACAACCAGGCCAGCATTTTCACCCCGTTCATTCTGGCGGGAGCCATGTCGCCCGCGACATCTGCAGGGGTGGCAGCCCAGACCCTGGCCGAAGCACTGGTTGGTATGACCTTCGCTCAGCTCATCCGACCTGGTGCCCCTGTCATCTTCGGGTCATTTGCCAGCTCCATGTCGATGCAGACCGGTGCGCCCACATTCGGCACACCAGAGCCAGCGTTAGTGCTGTACACCTGCGCGGCGCTGGCTCGCCGGCTCGGGGTGCCGTTCCGCTCAGGCGGCTCGCTCTGCGCGTCGAAACTGCCCGATGCACAAGCTGCGTACGAGAGCGCTTCCACCCTGCTGCCCACCATCATGGGCGGCGTGAACTTCGTGCTGCATGCAGCCGGATGGATGGAGGGTGGTCTCAGTATCGGCTACGAGAAATTTATCCTCGATGATGACCAACTCGGCATGATGGCGACCTTTGTGAAAGGTCTCGACCTTTCGCCGAACGGTCAAGCCATCGATTCCATCTTGGAGCACACTCCCGGCAACCATTTCCTCGGCACCGGCCACACGTTGGCCAACTTCGAGACGGCGTTCTACCGCGCAGAAACAGCCGATACCTCCAGCTTTGAACAGTGGACCGAGGATGGCGGTCTCGATGCTGCCCAGCGTGCCAACAAGATCTGGAAGAAGCGCTTGAACGACTACGAGCCGCCTGCGCTCGACGATGCCATCGACGAGGAAATGCTGGCATTCGTTGCCCGTCGCAAATCTGAGCTTCCCGACGAATTCGCCTGAGGACCATCATGAAACTCGATCCGCTCAAACTGCTTCGCAAGGCCACGGGCGTGTCAGGCGACCCCAACGTGCTGCGCGAGCTCGCCGACACCATGTGTTTCGAGCTCATTCCGCTCAAAAACCTCGAAACGCAAATGACTTTGCTGCCACCGGCCAGCACCATCTCGGTTACCTGTTCGCCGACCAAGGGTCTGCTCGCCACGCAGGACCTCACCGTGCGTCTGGCCGGTCTCGGTCACCACCCGATCCCGCACATCTCGGCGCGACTGGTGACCGGCCCGGATCATGTCCGTGAACTGGCTGCGTGGTTTCGCTCCCACGACCTGCATGAGATGTTCTTGGTCGGTGGCGATGCCGAGGCACCCCTCGGGCCGTATGCCGACGCCCTGGGATTTCTCAACGAGTTCCTCGCTACCGACCACGGTCTGACCAATATCGGTGTGACTGCCTATCCCGATGGTCATGCGCTCATCGACAGCGCGATCTTGCAGAAGGCCCTCCACGACAAACAGGCCGCGCTAAAGGGGGCTGGCGTCGGCGGCTTCGCCAGCACCCAGATGTGCCTCGACCCGTCGAAGATCAAGTCATGGTTGTCCGCGGAGCGCGCCGCGGGCCTCACGCTGCCGATCCATCTCGGCGTGCCTGGCGTGATCGACCGCACCAAGTTGCTCACCATGGGCATGAAGCTCGGGGTTGGCTCCTCGATTCGGTACGCCAAGAAGAACCGCGGCGCTCTCGGCCAACTATTTTCGCCCGGAGGCTACGACCCATTGCAACTCTTGCAACCGCTCAGCGCCCAGGCTGGTGCGCTCGGCATCGAAGCGATCCACTGCTTCACCTTCAACAACGTCGGGGCAACGGCGACGTGGCGTCAGACCGTTTTGGAGAGCTGACTTTCAGGTTTTCTTCGCGGTCGTCTCTGGCGAAGCTCTCAACACGACAGGATAACTTGCCGATAGAGCTAGATGCAGACCAGTACGTTCACCTCGGCCGACGGGCAACCCGACGGGCGACTTGATAGCCCGACCGCCCGGGTACTCTCTGGCGAAGTCGTCATGTTGGATACGACTGACCCATCCGGCGAAGCTCGTGGGTCCCTTCTGACGTCGCTGCTTCTCCGATGTTCGACATCGTGTCGCATTGCTCAATAGCGAGATGACCGATACCGCGGATGCAGGAGGTTCGGCCGGCGATCAGGCACAATTCGTTCAGACTCGGGTGTTTTCCGTGGTCCATCTGGAATCCGGATTTGCCGCCGCGGTCGGCCTCGATGGCGGCCACCTTGGATGTACCTTCGGCTCTAAGAGTGGGTGGGACGGACATGACTGCACCTGATCCCATGTCGGTATCGATGTTACAATCGCATCCGATTCTTGCTCGACAGCTGCGCCGGCTGAACCTCTCGGCCGAACTTCCGCCCGACACGGCGGAATGGGCCTCGCTCTTGACCCGAATCGAGGCCACCTACAACGATGCCGACCAGCAGAGATACCTGGTCGAGCGATCGCTCGAACGGTCGCTCGAAGAGATGCAGCAGCTCAACGCTCATCTCAACGCCGCCCGCCAACGGCTTGAAGCGGTGTTCGACTCGGCCAACGTTGGCCTTTGTGTTCTCGACGGACAAGGACGGATCGAGAGCGTGAACCCAGGTATGGAGGCGGTACTCGGCCGAAGGGAGGCCGAGCTACTCGGCCGACCACTTTGGTCGCTCGTGGTCATACTGGCTGAGCCCAACGGCCTCATCGTAGACGAAGAACACTATCGACTGACGGCCCAAGCAGGTCAGCCCTGGAACATCGAAGAGGCAACCGTCACCTGTGGCATGCGCACTTTCCCCGCGTCATGCGTGCTCACCCCTCTCGGCATCGAAGGCGACTCGCTGGCCGCCGCCGTGCTCATGATCGTTGATATCACTGCGCGCAAGAAGGCCCAAGCCGACCTCGCATGGCGAGCGTGTAACGACGCGCTCACCGGGTTGGCCAATCGGGATACGATTGTCGGCCGCATCTCGTCTGCCCTCGACGGTGTGCAGAGCGTGCTGCAACAGGCAGCGGTCATTTTTATCGATCTCGACCGGTTTAAGGCGGTCAATGACACGCTCGGCCACGCAGCGGGCGATGAGCTGTTGTCGCTTGTCGCGGCCCGTCTGGCTCTGGCGGTACGGTCTACCGACCTGGTCGGCCGTTGGGCCGGCGACGAATTCGTCATCTTTTGCCGACCGGTGTCGCGCATGGAAGCCCTCGCCGTCAGCCAACGGATCGTGGACGAGATCGGGCGTCCGTTCGTCATCAGCGGCCGAGAAGTGCACATCTCGGCCAGCTTGGGTGTCGCCATCGACCGACCTGATTCGACCGCAGCATCGCTGGTGGCCGAGGCGGACGCCGCCATGTACGAGGCCAAGCAATCCGGTCGAGGCGTGATTCGGATGTTCGACGACGACTCCAGAAGGCTTACAACCAGGCGACTACTCATGGAGCAGAACCTTCGCTTGGCTATCGGCCAGAACCAACTCGACGTGGCCTTCCAGCCGCAGTTCGACCTGTCGACCTCGAAGCTCGTCGGCTTCGAATTGCTCAGCCGCTGGACCCTCGCCAACGGGTCGAGTGTGCCCCCAGCCGAATTCATCGTTGTGGCGGAGGAGACCGGCTTGATCCACGACCTTGGCTGGCACATCATGGACGCCACGGCCCAATCAGTAGCCACCTGGGCCGGGAACATCCCGGGCATGTCCTTGGCGGTAAACGTATCCAGTCGCCAACTACAGCGGCCGGGCTTTGTCGACCGGCTTCGAGGCCTCATCAGCCAGTACAACCTGCGGCCCGGCACATTGACCCTTGAGATAACCGAGAGTGTGCTGCTGGATGACCCTGACGCCGCGTTGGCGCAGCTTCGTCGCATCCGTGACCTCGGTGTTCGTTTGGCAATCGACGACTTCGGCACGGGCTACTCGTCGCTGTCGTATCTACGGCGCCTGCCGATCGATGACGTGAAGATCGACCGTGAATTTATCGTTGATCTCACCTCGTCGGACCCCGGTCGCACCATCGTGGATGCGGTCGTGCGCATGTGCCACGCGCTTGGTTACCGAGTGATTGCCGAAGGCGTCGAAACGGTGGGGCAGGCAGAGTTGCTGCTGGCCCTGGGATGCGACATCGGGCAGGGCTTCATCTTCGGGCGGCCTACCCCGGAGGCTGATGCTCGACAGCTGACCGCTCTCGGCCGGCCGCTACCCTTTGACACAGCGCCACGTCGCGCCTAGTCGGCGGACCACGCAGGTTGCATGGCGATGTCGTCAGATCGAATCTGCTGGCGATGACGGTGAACCGCTACAAATCCGATGCTCGCCGACACCAGGGCGATGGCGCTGCCGTAGGCCAGCGACCATTCGGCGCCGACGTGATCGCCGATCCAACCTGTAACTGGCCCGCCGATAGGCGTCGTGCCGAGGAAGGCCACGGCCACCAAAGCCAACAACCTGGACCGCATCGTGGCCGGCGCCAAACTCTGGCTAATGGTATTGGCACCGATGATCAACACCGCTCCGGCGATGCCGAGCGGGATGGCCGCCACGAAGGCGAACCATTTGTTCGGGGCGAACGCCATTGCGAATCCAGCGACACCCAGCACGGCGACTCCGCTCAGATAGCCCCGTATCGTGACAACGCCGCGAGATGCCATGGCCAAGGATCCAACCAGACTCCCGACGCTCATCACCGCCAGCAACCACCCATACAGCGATTCGCTACCGAAGCGGCTATCGGCCAAGAGGGGCAACGAGACGGAGTAGTTAAACGCAAAGGTGGCCACGATGATCATCTCGAAGAACACCAAACGAAGTTTGGGTTCTGACCACACATGACGCAGCCCGTCACGAACCGGTCTGCCGCCTTTGGGTGCCCGAGCGAGCGCCCGCAGTTTGGTTGGATCGATCATCCACAGCGCACCGAGCACCCAAAGGAACGAAATGGTGTTCGCCAGAAAACACCACTTGGTGCCGTAGGCGATCACCATCCACGCCGCGATCGCCGGCCCGAACATCCGTGAGCCGGTCATGACTGCGGTGTTGATCGACATGGCGTTGCTGATGTGCTCGGTATCGACCAGTTCAAGCACCAGCCCGCGACGAGCAGGATTGTCCATGGCCATGGCGAATCCGAGCGTGAGCGACAATGCGTACGCCAGAGGCAACGTCATGTGATGACCGAAGTCGAGCACTGTCATGACCAAGGCCTGCACCGTCATGATCGACTGGGTGATGATGGTGAGTTTGCGGCGATTGTGCTGATCAGCGAAACCACCCGCCCACGCTCCGAGTAGCAGCATCGGCAGAAACTGCAACATGACCGTGGTGCCCAGAGCCTGACCCGGATGCCGCACCGCCAGCCGCTTCACGAGCAGGGTCGTTGCGGTGAGCTGCACCCACGAGCCGACGCTCGACACCAGCAGGCCCCCAAAGAACAGTCGGGCATTGCGTTCTTTCAGGGCGAAGAACGTACTGGTCTTGGTACTCACTCTCCCATTGTCGCGTGAGGGTACCCATCTGACCGAGTCCGCTTGGCGCGCTCGAACTAGGCACCAGCTCGGCTAGCCAATCAAGAGTTTGATGGCACCGACCGCCGAAAGCACGAGCACGATCAACAGGAAATGCGCCTGCTTGATCCGGTGGAACAACCGTCGACCCAGCCATACTCCGGCCAACACGCCGGGTAATGCCGCGAGATCGAACAACATTGATTGACCCGAGAAAAAGGCACCACCGCTGCTCCAGATCCCGAGCGCAACGTAGATCGGCACTTTCGCCACATTCACCACGAAGTAGAACCAGGCCGACGTGCCAATGAACTCTTCTTTGGCGAGACCGAGCCGGCTCAGATAGGTGTTGAGGATCGGCCCGGCGTTGTTGGAAATGAACGTGGCAAACCCACCGGCGGTGCCGTAGAACCCAGCAGCGGCGGCGGAGTGTCCGGTGGGTGGCTTGCGCCGGACGAGCCGCCACGACTGGATGGTCACCATCACCAGGATCATGATGGCGATCGCGATGTCAAGACTGCGGCTGCTCTTGCCCACCGCAATGAAGAAGGCCGCGCCCACTACGAAGCCGGCCGCCACCCAGGGTGCCAGCGGCCGCAGCACATCCCATCTCGTGGCGTGCTTGTATGCACGCACCGCGAACAGGTCGGCGAAGAGCAAAATGCCCAGCGCCGCACCCGGAAGGCTTCGACCATGAAAGACAACTGCAAGAACTGGCGTGGCCAAGAGGCCAGCCCCGGGGATGGCCGTCTTGGACAATCCGATGATGAAGGCGGCTAAAAGGCCTACGAGAATATGGGTCGGCGACAGCATGGCGGCCGAACTCTAGTGCTCAATCCTCTGGGTTGATTCTGTTTGGTCCACGCCTGGTGTTGATTGTCGCATCGTTCGGTCAGAGCCCTTTCGGCCACTCTTCGCGGCGAGCATGCTGGCCATCGGCAACCACAAGGAGCGGTCAAATGGCGGAAGTTCTCAA
>JAYTVF010000037.1:0-8327 GCA_043744155.1 Acidimicrobiia bacterium
CGGGGCGGTTTCAAAGGCACCCCGGGCTGCGGTTGCCTGGCGATCTCGGTGACGCCCGGATCAAAGAGCCAGGACGAGATGATCGCCGGAGTGTCCGACGGCGTGCTCATCATGCAAGTGCAGGGTCTGCATTCGGGTGTAAACACGGTGTCGGGCGACTTCTCAACGGGCGCATCCGGCCTCAGCATCGTGAACGGGCAACTCGGCGCACCCGTGCGGGAGTTCACCATTGCATCCACGCTGCAACGCATGCTGCTCGACATCGTCGAGATCGGCAACGACCTCGATTGGCTGCCCAGTCGGGCCGCTGGACTTAGCCTGGTTATCGAGGGCGTCAGCGTTTCGGGATCCTGAGCACGAGGCGTAGTACCACCGAGAGGCGGGTCGGTCAGGCGGGTGCGCGTGACTACTTCGCGGCGCGCCCGCCGCGAAGTACTTCGCTGACGGGCCGAATGCGGGTGGTGAGCAGTCCGGCAGCGCGGGCAGAATCCAGTACGAGGGTGCCAGGGCGTTCTTCTTGCTGGGCCTCGGTGAGATACCCGCGTACCAGCGCTGATGGGTCTTTGCCGTGCTGGCGAGCGTATCGGCAGGCGAAGTCGTATCGCGTCAGCGGCTCGGGCCCGGCCACGTTCAGTGGCCCGGCATAGTCGTGGTAGCAGAGATCCATGATGGCCGAAGCCAGGTCTTTGACGGGAGTGAAGCACCGAATCTCGTCCTCGAAGAACGTCATGTCAGCCAGACCGGACGCAGCGTCTAGAATCATGCGACTCGATGGATTGACGTGCTCGATGTCGTACAAAATACTGGTGCGGATGATCGCCGCCTTGGGATCGATGAGAGCGACGGCCCGCTCGGCCGCGGCCTTCGATCGGCCGTAGGCTTGTAACGGAGACAGGTCAGCGCCTTCGTCATAGGCCGTCGTGCGGCCAGAGAACACCAGGTCAGAGGACAGATGTATCAGCCGGGAGCCACCGGCGACCGCAGCGCGAGCCACCGCGGACGAACCGTCGACGTTGGTGGCCCAGACCTCCGGCCCGTGCTGGCGGTACGCGGTATGCACGATCACGTCGGGCCGAGCGAAGGTCAGGGCGTTTCGGACCGCCAGCTCGTCACGAATGTCGAGTTCGGCGTGGCGAGGCTCAAAGACCATCCAGCCGGCGCTGTTGGCAGCGCGCACGACGGCTCGCCCGAGGAACCCCCAACCTCCGGAGACGAACAAGCGACGAGGCACGAGAACAGACTATGGGCATGAGCGCTCAACCGGTGATGTAGGTACGCTTGCCCAACTTCCTAACGATTCTGGTTTCGCGAAAGCAGAGGCCACTAACGTGTGTACTTCTATGTCAAGCCTCTCGATAGCTCATTCGATCATTCTCGGCGTGGTCGAGGGCATCACGGAGTTTCTTCCGATTAGCAGCACTGGTCATTTGATCGTGACCGAGCGCATCTTGAAGTTGGCGAGCACCGACTC
Source organism: Acidimicrobiia bacterium (assembly GCA_043744155.1). Classification (GTDB taxonomy): domain Bacteria; phylum Actinomycetota; class Acidimicrobiia; order Acidimicrobiales; family Ilumatobacteraceae; genus JANMCE01. The sequence continues at coordinate 1,472 of JAYTVF010000037.1, forward strand.
GCTCGACGCCTACACCGTCATCATTCAAATCGGTGCCATCGCTGCAGTTCTGGGGTTGTATCGACGCCGGATCGGCGAGATCCTTCAGGGCCTGATAGGCAAGAGCGTGAGCGGGCGGCGGCTGCTGATTGCCCTGATCGTCGCCTTCCTGCCCGCCGGTTTGGTCGGCTTCGCGCTGAACAAGACCATCGATGCCCACCTGCTCAACCCGACGACGGTGGCTGTGGCGTGGATCGTCGGTGGCGCCCTGCTGTTGTTCTTGGCCCCCCGACTGCGGCCGAGCCGCAAGGGATCCGCACTGGAGTCGCTCACCATCGGCCAGGCCGGAATCATCGGGGTCGCCCAGGTTCTCTCTCTTGTGCCGGGAACCAGCCGCAGCCTGGTCACCATCGTGGCCGCCGTGCTCGTCGGGTTGTCGATCAGCGCTGCTGTCGAGTTTTCGTTCCTGCTCGGCCTCCTCACCTTGACTGCGGCTACTACGTTCAAACTGTTGAAGGACGGTGGGTCGGTGTTCCACGACTACGGCACCACCGCCCCGATTGTGGGCATCGTCGTAGCGGGAATTTCGGCGTTCATTGCCGTGCGCACCCTTGTCTCGTTCTTGCGCACCCGAAGCCTCAGCGGGTTCGGGTACTACCGCATCGGCATCGGCATCCTCACGCTGATCCTCCTCGGTACCAACGCCATAGCGCGCTGAGGTCCTCAAGGCACCAGACCGAGCACGGTGGTGTGAGCGCGTAGCGCGGCGATGACGTCGTTGACCCGGTCTTCGGGTACGCCCACGACGGCAGCGGCATCGGTCACCTGGAGCACGGTGAGATTGGTGGCGATACCGACAATGTCGACATGATCACCCGCGTGCACCGGGAGGGCGGGCTCGCCAAGTGGCACCGCGATGCCTCGGTTACCTGATCGGGCCAGGTCGTTGGCCGCGAGATCGCAGTGCCCAAGTGCGGGCTTGGCGATGTGTTGGGCAGCAGATGCGGTAGCTGCCGCCACTATGGCGACCACTACCCAATACAGCCACGGCCGTGATGAGAGCGAAACGCTGAAACGGCGGGGCGAAGCGAACATGTCGCCTCCTTCTGTCTTATGCCAGAAGGGGAAGGAGGCCTATCCTAGCGCGTCGCCGCAGAGATCGCCGCGCCTGGGCAATGACCGTCGCCCACGGTGGTCGGCTCAGTCGGAGCTGGAACTGGAGGAGCTACTCGCGGCGGCCGCAGGCGCCGGTGTGGGCGTTGTCGCCGGAGTGCTGCTGGTCGATTCGCCGCTGGTCGAGGTGGACGGGGCGGAGCTCGACGCACCATTCGACGACGGGCTTGACGAGCCGCGGCTGTCGTTCTTATAGAACCCGCCACCCTTGAACGTGACGCCCACGGGCGTGAAAACCTTCTTCACCGGGTGGGGTTTTCCGTCGGCGGGATTGATGGCCTCGGTCAGGGCGTCATCCTTGAACGACTGGAACACCTCGATGGTGCCGTCGCAGTCAAGGAATCGGTAGACGTAGGTGGGCATGGATCTGGTATCGCTTTCCGTCGCTAGCACTCGTAGGCGTCGACTGCTAATCCTAGCGACTGCAGGCGGATTCGCCTATCCCGTCGGGAAGTTGGTCCGAATGCTCCACTGCTAGATTTGGCAATCTTTCAGTAAGATGACCGCTGTGCGTGTGCGAAAAGCGGTAATTCCGGCGGCGGGACTTGGAACTCGGTTCCTTCCGGCTACCAAAGCGACTCCCAAAGAAATGCTGCCCCTGGTCGACAAGCCAGGTATCCAGTACGTGGTCGAAGAGGCAGTAGCGGCAGGGATCACCGACATCTTGATCATTACCGGACGCTCGAAACGCACCATCGAAGATCACTTCGATCGCTCTCTGGAATTGGAGGCCTCGCTCGAAAAAGCCGGCCGTCACGAACAGGCCAAGGAGATGAAGCTGTTGGCCGAGATGGCCGACATACATTTCGTACGCCAGCATCAGCCGCGAGGTCTGGGACATGCCGTCGGCATGGCCCGTAAGCATGTCGGAGACGAACCATTCGTGGTGATGCTTCCCGACGACCTCATGGCCGAAGATTCGACGCTTCTGACCGACATGCTGGTTGCCCATGACCGCACCGGGTCATCCGTCGTGGCGCTCAAAAGATTTGGGGTTCCAGAGATCGGGTCATACGGCGTGGTTCTGCCCGAAGGCGCGGTGCGTGAAGACGGGCTGATCAAAGTTGTCGATATGGTGGAGAAGCCGAACCCGGCCGATGCCCCAAGCGACCTCGCCATCATGGGTCGCTACCTGCTCACGCCGGCCATCTTTGACTGCATTGCCCGGCTTACTCCGGGGGCTGGTGGCGAACTGCAGCTCACCGATGCCATGCGCAAGCTGTTGAAGTCGGAGTCGTTCTACGGCCTCCCCTTCGACACGGGTCGGTATGACACGGGCAACAAACTTGACTGGCTGCGAGCCACCGTTGAGATCGCGCTCCGGCACCCTGTTCTCGGCGAGGATTTCCGCCAAATTCTCGATCAAATACAGAGTAGGGCACAGGCCTAGTTCGCCGGCATCATTGTCGTTCCAAAAGTAGACCTATGGCTCAATGCGGTGCCCAAACGTGCCGAATTGGATGACGTGCAACTGCGCCGACGTCATCCCGAAACTCGCCAAAGCGTACTGCGGGCGTTGCTGTCCGTCGGAGCAGCGGTTCTGATCGGGGCGGCTGCACTTGCGTTTGACGACACCACCGGCACCCAACCCCGCGTGGCTGCGGCCAGCGTGACCCCGGCTTACCTGCCGTCGGATAGCTCGGGTGTCATTCGTATGGCCCTCGTCGTCGGCATCGTCGTGCTCATCTTCGGGCAACTGTGGATTCTTCGTCGTCGGCTGGCGCCTCGGCGCCTGACTGTGCCGGTTCAGGCCCGGCGGAACCGCCCAGGTTCGTCAAGGATGAGTCCGAACTCATCGACTCGGAACTTCAGTTCTGATCCGTTTGCGGATGATTTCTGAAACCACTCGTTGTCACCGAGGTGACCGACGGTGTGCTGATGCACAACCAACCCGAGGGTGTCGACGTCGAGTTCAGCGACGTTGAAGCTCTGTTCGGCCAGCGACGAGGCTTGCAGCCGCTTTACCGGCAGGCAGTGTGAGAACGGGGTGCACGCCATCATGATTCCGACGCATCCCTCCAGGTCCTCCCGCACGACACCGTTGGTTTCGCCCCAGCGGCCCGAACCGTCGGTGGCCAGCCACAGGTCGGGTTCATCGAGATCTCGGAACAACAGAAACTGGCGAAGTTCCCAGTGCTCGTTGAACCGCATGACGTAAGAGATCTGGGCGGTAGAGACTGTGCCCTCCGCCGTCCAGCCACCGTTCTCGTAGCCGACATTGAGGTGATCGGCGGCTTGGCCGTCCCAGGTTGTCCAGTGGATGTTGCGTTCTTTGGATCGCACAGCCAGCAGTGTGCCACTACGGTCAAGGTGTGATCAGCCTTGATGATGCTCGCAGCCATGTTCTGAGCCTGTGCCGGGTGCTCCCCGAGGCCGTGGTGCCGGTGGCCGATGCCCTCGGGTGCGTGGCGGCGAGCGACATCACGGCACTCGATCCGGTGCCACCATTCGACAACTCTGCGGTCGACGGATTCGCCGTCATCGCCGCCGATACCTGCCAGATCGGAACGCGACTGAAGATTCTCGGCACCATCGCGGCCGGGGGTTTTTCCGCCCTCCCCGTCGGTCGCGGTGAAACCATGCGCATCATGACCGGCGCCCCGATCCCTCCCGGCGTCGACGCCATCGTGATGGTGGAGGATTCCACACTCGACACAACGGGTTGCTTTGTCAGTTTCGGTCGATCGGTGTCCGCCGGTGACGCTGTGCGCAGCACCGGCAGCGACGTCGCTGCCGGCCAACTGGTTTTTCCGGCTGGCACCGCGTTTCATCCCGCCCATATCGGCATGTTGGCCTCGTTGGGTCGACTGCAGGTATCAGTCATCCGCCGACCTCGGGTGGCGCTCTTTTCGACCGGTGACGAGCTGGTCGATGACGATCGCCCCCTCGGTCCAGGTGAAATTCGCGAGAGCAACCGTCGCATGCTGCATGGCCTCGTGCTGGAGGCGGGGTGCACCCCCGTTGATCTCGGTACGGTGAAAGACGACGAGGCCGCGCTCGATGCGTTGCTCGTCGATGCGGCGCAGCGCTACGACGCCATCATCACCAGCGGTGGCGTCAGCATGGGTGACTTTGATGTCGTGAAGGCGGTCCTATCCCGGCGAGCCGAGATGCGTTGGATGCAGATTGCCCTAAAGCCGGCCAAACCGTTTGCGTTCGGGCTGCTCGACGGGGTGCCCCTGTTTGGTCTTCCGGGTAATCCGGTGTCGTCACTCATCAGTTTTGAGATGCTGGCTCGCCCGGCTTTGCGCAAGATGATGGGACACACCGTCGAAGCCGAGCGGCCACGCGTGCAAGCGGTCGTTGATCAACCGCTGCGAAGACATCGCGATGGCAAGTTGCACATCACTCGGGTGCACGGCTCGTTTGGACCTGACGGCCGGTGGCACATCCGAGCCGGAGGGGCGCAGGGAAGTCACCAGCTTGCAGCGACCGCTCACGCCAACTCCCTGGCGCTCATAGCCGACGGTGAGGGTTTGGCAGTCGGAGACTCGGTGGAGACCATCCTTTTGCGCTGATGTACCGCGGCGGAGACGGCCTAGGCTAAGAGCATGCCGCACTCGCATGACCTGGTCGACCCTTTTGGGCGCACGATTCGCGATCTACGTATCTCGGTCACCGACCGGTGCAACTTCCGCTGCACCTACTGCATGCCCGCTGAAGGCCTGACGTGGTTGCCACGCTCTGAGGTGCTTACCTTCGAGGAGTTCACCCGCCTCGCTCGCATCTTCGTCGAGCGATTCGGGGTTGACGGCATCCGGCTGACAGGTGGGGAGCCGACGATGCGCGCCCACCTTCCGATCCTGGTCGAGAAACTGGCCGAACTTCGAGTTCCCGAGAACACGCCGTCTGACTTCGCTGGTCGCAAGCCCGATCTATCGATCACCACAAACGGCGCCACGTTCCGCTTGGTCGCCGATGACTTGAAAGCAGCCGGTCTCGACCGGGTCAATATCAGCCTCGACTCGCTCGACCGGCAGAAGTTTCACCGCATGACCCGCCGTGATGAGCTTGACCGGGTGCTTGATGGCATCGTGGCAGCGCAGGAAGCCGGGTTCGGTCCAGTGAAGCTCAATTGTGTGCTCGAGCGAGGAGTCAACGACGACGAAATCGTCGACTTCGCCACCTTTGGCCGCCAGCACGGCGTTGGCGTGCGGTTCATTGAATTCATGCCGCTCGATGCCACGGGCGGCTGGACGGCGACCAAGGTCGTCAGCCAGCAAGAGATCCTTGATGCAATCGGGGCGGTCTACCCGCTGGTGCCGGCACCGAATCGCGGTGCAGCCCCGGCGGACCGCTGGCTCTACGCAGACGGACAGGGTGATGTGGGGGTCATCCCGACCGTCACCAAGCCGTTCTGCGGCGATTGCGACCGAGTTCGACTCACCGCAGAGGGACAATTCCTTACGTGTTTGTTCGAAACCCGCAGTTTCGATCTACGGGCGCTGCTTCGAGACGGCAGCTCCGATGACGCGGTGGCCGCCGAGATCGTGCGTGCGGTCGGCACCAAATGGGCCGGCCACACCATTGGGCAGGTCAACTTCTTGCGACCGAACAAGTCAATGAGCCAGATCGGCGGCTGAGACCCTACCGAAGGCGGGGTCGAGCCATAGACTTCGGCCCTCATGGCCGATCAACCTTTCTCTCATCTCGACCCACTCGGTCGTGCCCGCATGGTGGACGTCACGCCGAAGGACCCGACCTACCGTCGAGCCCTGGCCCGCTGCAAGATCTTCATGTCGCCCGAAACGACCGCGGCTGTCACGAATCGCGAGGTAAAAAAGGGCGATGTGCTGGCGGTCGCTCGGGTTGCGGCCATCCAGGCCGCCAAACGCACTGCTGACATGATCCCGCTGTGCCATCCGCTGTTGATCGGTGCAGTCACGGTCAATTTCGAGATCGCCGATGACCATATCGCCATCGAATGCCAGGTCGATACCGTCGATCGCACCGGCGTTGAAATGGAGGCGCTCCACGCCTGTTCCGTAGCGGCACTGACGATTTACGACATGTGCAAGTCAGCCGACAAGGGCATGATCATCGGTGAGATGGCCCTATGGGAGAAGGTTGGCGGTCGTTCGGGCACCTATCAACGAATGGTCAAGTAGGCCCTTTGGTCCTGCTAACGTTGTCATGTACTGAGTTTCGTAGTAGAAATGTAATGATCTCGAACATGACGACGTACCCATCGTGTCGCGACGAACGGAAATGCAGCACCGCATTCCATTCTCGTCGTGCACTGCTGGGTGCCCCCGTCCTAGGCGTGAAAGCAGGAGTAGGTTGACACCGTTGTTTGTAGTTGTTCTGGCCGTGATGTGGATTGTGGTCCTCGTACCACCGCTCCTTCGTTCGCGTGCCATTGGTCGACCATCCAGCTCTGTCGGAGATTTCCGTCGTCATCTGTCGACGCTGCAGACGCAACCCACGGTTCGCTCTCCCTACGGCGGTGCCACCCAGTTGCGTCCGGTGGCGGCCTACCGGGCACCGCAGTCCGGCCGGGTTGCATCGCGTCGGGCTCCGGCTCCCTCGGCAGTTCGTTCGGCCATGAAGCAGCGTCGCCAGAACATCCTGGTTGCGCTCATTGGTGCGGTGCTGCTTACGGGTGTCGTCGGCTTCGGTCTCAGCTCACGGTTCTTCGTCACCTTGAATCTGGTATGCGACCTTCTCCTTGCGGGCTACGTCTACCTTTTGGTGCAGATCAAGA
>JAYTVF010000038.1:0-2531 GCA_043744155.1 Acidimicrobiia bacterium
ATTGAGATGTCGACCTCATCGGCTTCGGGAAGCACCAGCACCGTCGCGGATGAGGTGTGTACCCGGCCCTGGCTTTCGGTGATCGGCACGCGTTGCACCCGGTGTGGCCCGCCCTCGAATTTCAGATGCGTCCAGGCATCGTCGCCCTTCACAGTGAAAGTGACCTGATTGAGGCCACCCATCTCAGAGAGGTCGGTCGACATCACTTCAACCTTCCACTTTTGGCGGTCGGCGTAGGAGATGTACATTTCGTAGAGGTCACGGGCAAAAAGGTTGGCCTCCTCGCCCCCTTCGGCCCCACGGATCTCGACGATCACATTTCGTCCGGCATTGGGATCCTTCGGTAGCAGCAACAGCCGAAGTTCTTCCTCTAAGGCCGCAATATCTGTTTCCGCGCTCGAAACCTCGACGCGCATCGATTCGCGATCTTCACCGGTGGATTCAGCGAACATTTCCTGAGCGGCAGCTAGGTCCTCAACGCGACCCTCATATCGTTGGATGCAGTCGACGATCGGGGTGAGTTCCTTATAGCGCCTCGACAAGTCGACCAGACGGCCCTGATCCGACAGCACCGCAGGGTCGCCGAGCCGCGTTTCAAGCTCTATCTTTTCATGTTTTAGGCCAGCCAAGCGATCAAGCACGGTGGAACAGGCTACGGGACCGATACCTCTTTCTTCGATTCAGCGATGCCTACTCGAGTGCCTATGCCCCCTTTTCGTGGCTGAGGAGCGATAGCGTCTGTTCCCTTGTGAGCCACGTTCTCAATCAGCGCACCGCGAGCGCATCGTGCCGAAGTCGCATTCGAGCGGCTCTGAGCACCCTCGTCTTGGTCGCGTGCGGCACGGCCAATGGTGGGGAGCGGACGGTCCAACCGCGCCCGCTTCTGGTGGAAACGTCGGTCCAATCGTCGGCTCCCGTGGCCTTGGCTGCAGGGTCAGTGAGCCGCACCTCGGTTCCTCCTCTACCGGCCACCTTCGTGGCGTCCTCGGTTCGGCGGGTGCCGACCCGCATTGTCTCACTGTCGCCTACCGCCACCGAGACACTGTTTGCCTTGGGTGCTGGCCCAGCCGTCACGGCCGTAGATCAAGGCAGTAGCTACCCGCCGAGCGCGCCACGAACCTCGCTCACCGTGCAGGATCCCGATGTCACCGCTGTGCTCGCGCTGATGCCCGACCTGGTCGTGACCGAATCACCCAACGCTGCGCTAACGACGGCACTGACGGCACACCGTATCGAGCAACTGGTCGGGCCGCCGGCGGTTACCCTCCAAGATAGTTACGATCAGATCCATCGACTGGGTGTGGCCACCGGTCACGCAGCCGCAGCTGACCAGATCGTGGCGAGTATGCAGGCCAGCGTGTCGGCCATTGTCGCCAAAACTCCGGCCGGGTCCGCAACGAAGTGGTACTACCACGAACGCGACGACCGGTATACGACCATCACCTCAACCAGCTACCTGGGTCAACTATATGGCCTGTTGCATCTCCAGAGCATCGCCGATGGTGGCGACTCGACGCCGTCGGGTTCTCGACAGCTGTCAGCATCAGCGGTGGCCGCAGCCAACCCCGACTTCGTATTCCTGGCCGACGCGAAATGTTGCCGCCAATCGATCGACACAGTGCGGGCACGACCTGGTTGGAGCGACATGAAAGCCGTGAACGCAACGGCTGTTCTCGCGCTCGATGATGACCTCGCATCGCGATGGGGTCCGCGCATCGTCGACCTCTTGCAGGCGGTTTCCAATAGACTGTCGGCACTCTCCGTCCACTGAATCTCGACGTCGTCAAGTATCAAGAGAGACAAAATAGCCCTGTAGTCCATTCGACTGCTTGTGGCGTCGCCCATGCGGCGCAAGAGTCTTTGGGTGATGCTCCCGACTCTTCGCCGCTGTGAACTTTTCTCCCTCGATTTCGTTGATGCCGCTACCGAAGCCGATGTTGCGGCCATCCTGCAGTCGCCTGGCGAACTGGTACATCGCTACGGTGACGGCCTGCCGCTGGTGGTCACACCCAACGTCGATCAGCTCGTACACCTGGCCCACCAGGCGTCGCCCGAAGCCGCCGCTATCATCGGTAAAGCTGCCTATGTGCTTCCCGACGGCCAACCGGTGGTCTGGGCCAGCCGCCTGCTGGGAGCACCACTTCGCGCCCGCTTGGCGGGTAGCACACTCATTGCCGACCTCTGGCCTTCGTTACTTGCCGAGTCACGCCGGGTCTTTGTCGTAGCATCATCGGAGCTCATCGCCGATCAAGTCCGAACCGATGCCGGCACCGACGCCGCGCTCGTGGCCCCTATGTTTCCCACCGACGATCGCATCGCTATCAGCTCGTTTGCCGACACCTGTACCAGGCACATCGTGACGCATCGGCCCGAATTCGTCTTCGTCACGCTCGGCTTTCCGAAGCAGTGTCTGCTGATTGGCGACATCGTTGAGAGGTGCAAGGCGCAGGGCGCGGCGCTGCCCCTGTTCTTCGCTATTGGCGGTTCGTTCGATATGTACTACGGCATCAAGAAGCGCGCTCCGCAATGGG
>JAYTVF010000039.1:0-8318 GCA_043744155.1 Acidimicrobiia bacterium
GAGGTGGAAGCAACGGCGCGATTGCGATCGTTTGCCGACCGAAACGTAGTCGCCACCAGCCTCATCGGCATGGGTTACTACGGCACGATTACCCCGCCCGTATTGGCCCGGAACATTCTGGAGAATCCAGCCTGGTACACCGCCTATACGCCGTATCAGCCAGAAATCAGCCAGGGTCGGCTGGAGGCATTGCTCAACTTCCAGACCATGGTTTGCGATCTCACCGGGCTTGACCTGGCCAACGCCTCGTTGTTGGATGAGGCGACCGCTGCGGCAGAGGCCATGGCGCTGGCGCATCGGACTCAGAAATCGGGCGGCAACCGGTTCTTCGTCGATAGCGATACGCACCCACAGACCATTGCTGTGCTGACGACCCGCGCCGAACCGGTCGGTATCGAACTCGTCATCGACGACCTAGCCGAGCTTGACGCCTCAACCGTGTTCGCCGCGCTGCTGTCATACCCCGGTTCGTCCGGAGAGGTCCGAGACCTTCGCCCGACCATTGCCGCATTACATGACGCTGGCGCGCTGGCGGTCGTGGCGACCGACCTTCTGGCGCTGGTGACGCTTGAGAGCGCGGGAGCGCTCGGCGCGGACATCGCTGTTGGAAGTTCTCAGCGTTTCGGTGTGCCGATGGGCTTTGGCGGGCCGCACGCCGCGTTTCTGGCGACCCGTGCCGCGTTCACCCGTTCGCTGCCCGGCCGTGTGGTCGGCGTCTCGACCGACACCGCTCATCGCCCGGCGCTCCGATTGGCGCTACAGACCCGCGAGCAGCATATCCGCCGAGAAAAGGCCACCAGCAACATCTGTACCGCACAGGTATTGCTGGCGGTTATGGCCGGGATGTACGCCGTCTGGCATGGTCCCGAAGGCCTCACCCGCATCGCCGGCAACGTGCACGAACTGACATCGCGCCTGGCCCACAGCCTTCGCGAGGGTGGTGTCGAGGTGGTTAACACGACCTGGTTTGACACGCTCACCATCGGAGTTGTCGACGCCCCGGCGGTTGTCGCATCGGCTGCCATTGGCGGCACGAATCTGCGGCTGGTCGATGCCACTGCGGTGGGGGTCAGCTTTGACGAGACCACTACCGTCGAGGTGATCGAGCAATTGTGCGTGCTGTTCGGCGTGCCGCTAAGCGCGAGAACGGACAGCCCACTTGCTGGCGCGATGCGACGCAGCGGGGAGATTCTCACCCATCCGATATTCAATACCCATCACAGCGAGCACGCAATGCTGCGGTACTTGCGCCGGTTGGCCGATCGAGATCTGGCCCTTGATCGCACCATGATCCCGTTGGGGTCGTGCACCATGAAGCTCAACGCGACCACCGAGATGTTGGCGATCACGTGGCCCGAGTTCGCCAATATTCACCCATTCGCGCCGCTCGATCAGGTTGGCGGGTACCTCGAGATGATTCACGAACTTGAGGACTGGCTCATCGAATGCACCGGCTACGCGTCGGTGTCATTGCAGCCAAACGCTGGCAGCCAGGGCGAGTTCTCTGGCCTCTTGGCCATTCGGGCCTACCATCGAAGTCGAGGTGAGGAAGGGAGGGACATCTGCCTGATCCCGTCGTCCGCTCACGGCACGAACGCGGCCAGCGCAGTGATGGCTGGCATGAAGGTCGTCGTGGTCGCCTGCGATAGCGATGGCAACGTCGACGTCGCCGACCTTCGAGCCAAGGCCGGTCTGCACGCCGCCCGACTGGCGGCGGTCATGGTCACTTATCCCTCGACTCACGGTGTCTTCGAGACGGCCATTGGCGAGATTTGCGACATCATCCACGGGCACGGCGGCCAGGTGTACGTGGATGGCGCCAACCTGAACGCGCTGGTCGGGCTCGCCCGCCCGGGTCGGTTCGGGGCTGATGTCAGCCACCTAAACCTGCACAAAACGTTCTGCATCCCTCATGGTGGCGGCGGTCCCGGCGTCGGTCCGGTCGCGGTTGGCGAGCACCTTCGTCCATTTTTGCCCGCCCATCCGCTGCACGCGGACGGCAGCCCGGTTGGTCCGGTTTCTGCGGCCCCGTTCGGCTCGGCAGGCATTCTGGCGATCTCCTGGGCCTACATCGCCATGATGGGTCCCGATGGGCTGCGTGGCGCGACGACTCACGCAATCCTGCATGCCAACTACATCGCCCGTCGCCTAGAACAGCACTTCCCCGTGCTGTACTCCGGCGAGCACGGCGACGTTGCCCATGAGTGCATCATTGACCTTCGAGCGATCACCAAGACCTCGGGCGTATCGGTTGAGGATGTGGCCAAACGGCTAATCGACTACGGCTTCCACGCCCCAACCATGAGTTTCCCCGTGGCCGGCACACTCATGATCGAGCCGACCGAGAGCGAGTCCAAGCTGGAAATCGACCGGTTCATCGACGCCATGATCGCCATCCGAGCCGAGATCGACGCAGTCGCCAAGGGCGTCTGGTCAGCGCACGACAATCCGCTCGTCAACGCGCCCCACACGGCCCAAGACGTCACCGCAGACCAATGGCCGCACCCCTATCCCCGCTCAACGGCTACCTACCCAGTCGCCAGCCTTCGCCACGACAAGTATTTCGCTCCGATCGGCCGAGTCGACGGTGTCAAGGGTGACCGTAACCTCGTCTGCACCTGCCTGCCGATCGAGTCCTACGCCGACGAGAAAGTGATTGCGCAATGACCCCGAATGTTCCCCTGCACCACTCGCCACTCGATGCTGCCCATGTCGCGATTGGGGCCAAGATGGTCGGCTTCGGCGGCTGGTCGATGCCAGTCGCTTATCCGACCGGAACGATCGCTGAGCACCTGACCTGCCGGCAAGCTGCGGTCGTGTTCGATGTCAGTCATCTTGGAACTGTTCGTGTGAGCGGCCCCGACGCCCTCGACCGACTGCAGAGCACGCTCACCAACGACCTCGCCAAGATCGGCCCCGGGCGCGCGCAATACACCCACTTGCTCGATGAGAGCGATGGCTCGGTGCTGGACGACATCATCGTCTGGTGGATCGATGCCACCACGTTTGACGTTATGCCGAACGCTTCGAACACCGACCGGGTCGTAGCGGCAATCGGCGGCATTGAGACAACGACTCAGCGTGCCGTGCTGGCTGTGCAGGGACCCAAAGCCAACGAATTGCTGGCTGCAGTATGTCCGTCCGCTGCTGCGGTGGGCCGATTCCGCGTTGCACAGGTCGAGTGGAATGGCGTGCCGCTCACGGTCGCCGGTACCGGTTACACGGGTGAACGGGGCGTCGAGATCGCCGTTCCCGTTGCTTCGGCCCGAGCTCTGTGGGACACGATCGTCGCGGCTGGCATCATGCCCGCTGGCCTTGGCGCTCGGGACACACTTCGGCTCGAGGCAGGCCTGCCGCTGCACGGTCACGAGCTTGGCCCTGGCATTACGCCGCTTCAGGCCGGCCTTGGTTGGGTCGTCGGCTGGGACAAGCCCCGTTTCTTGGGCAAGGTAGCGCTCGAACGTGAGAAGTCAGCCGGCGTCAAAAGACATCTCGTCGGCATTGCCACCGAAGGCCGCCGCCCCGCCCGGGAAGGTTCCGTCGTCCACGCCGACGGTCGCGTCGTCGGCACGGTCACCAGCGGCAACTTCTCCCCGGTCCTCGAACACGGCATCGCCCTCGCCTTCGTCTACCCCTCGATTACCGCCAATCACCCCATACGCATCGACGTCCGCGGCACTCCCCTCCCTGGCGTTGTCGTCACCCCGCCCTTCATACCCAAACACTGACCCGCGGCGGTGGTGGTGGTGGGCCGACTTTGTCCACGCGAAGCGGCACCTCTGACAGAATGCCGAGATGACCGAAATCCCCGACATGCGCGCACTCGTCCATCCCGAAATTGCTGTGATGCTTGCGGCGATGCCATTCGACATCGGTGCGGCGCTCGGGAGTCTGTCGAACGAATCGGTCGGGCCACTTCGGGCTGGATTCGCTGCCGCGCCGCCGGTCCCCGTAGCCGAGGGTGTGTCCCGCGACGACCATGAGATTTCCGGCACGGAGGGCGTCAAGGTGCGCGTCTACCGCCCGACGGGAGCGAAGGACGCATTGCCCTGCCTGTTTTGGATGCACGGCGGCGGCCTGGTGCTGGGTGGGTACGAGATGGCCGACAGCGACTTCAACCGCTGGTGCATCGAACTCGGCTGCATCGGCGTGTCCGTCGAGTATCGGCTCGCGCCCGAGACGCCGTACCCCGGGCCGCTCGATGACTGTTACGCAGGGCTGGCATGGGTGCATGAAAACGCCGAACTTCTCGGCATCGACCCCACTCGAATCGGTATCGGTGGCGCCAGCGCGGGCGGCGGACTGGCGGCCGGGCTGGCCTTACTCGCCCGCGACCAAGGCGAATACCCAGTGGCGTTCCAGTTGCTCGTCTACCCAATGATCGATGACCGCCAGACGACGGTATCGAGCCAGCGGGATGAACTTGTGTGGCCCCCGGCAGCCAATAGCTACGGATGGTCGGCTTACCTCGGTGATCGCAAAGGCACCATTGATGTGCCCAGCTACGCCGCTGCGTCCCGAGAGTCAAACCTCGCCGGGCTCCCCCCGACCTTGATTCTCGTCGGTGCGCTCGACGGATTCGCCGACGAAGACACTGAGTACGCCACCCGCTTGCGCCACGCCGGTGTGCCTACAGAATTCCACGTCTACGCGGGCGCCCCCCACGGCTTCAACGATCTCATGCCGACAGCCTCGGTCTCAATCCGTGCCAATAACGACATCTCCGAGTGGCTCTCCCGCCACCTCTAGCGAGCCGCGATACGAGGGAGGGGTTCCTGTAGAGCAGGGATGGACCTCACCCGTTCGGCCGACCGATCGTTCGCGAAGATGGCATCTATGAGTGGGGCGCTGTCTACGGCACGTTTCTCGGAGCGAGCCAAGGATCGAAACGGGCGCGCCAGTCGGCATGCAGTAGCCCGTAGTAGGCGTCATCGGTGCAGCTGTCGCCTACCCAGAAGGCCTGGCGGGCGGTGCCTTCATAGACGAAGCTGAGCCGATCGAGTACGCGGACGGATGCGAGGTTTCCTGGGTGCAACGAGGCTTCGACCCGAGTCACGCCCAGCACACCAAACAAGTGCTCGATCACGACGGCGGTAGCTGACGTCGCCAGGCCCTTTCCTCGTGCAGCGGGCGCGAGCGAGTACCCAATCTCAGCAGTTCGGCCACCCCAGGTGAGATGAATCGCAACATCACCGACGAGCACATCAGTCTTCGGATCGGCGATGCCGAGGTTGTACCACTGCCCATCGGCCGGAGCGCCCACGGCCAAGACCGAGGCGATTGTGCTCGCAGCCGCCTCCAACGAACATGGCACTATCCACGATTGGAACTCGGCGGTGCTTGGGTCCGAACGGTAGGCCGACAGCGCCGCCGCGTCTGATGTCAGGTAGGGGCGCAGGACGAACCGATCCGTTCGAAACGGCATCTGGTCGGTGGGCCATCGATCCATCCGAACTATCGTAGACATCTGATGTCGCCATTGAGCATCAGCGCAACACCTACGTCGCGGCTATGTAGGGCATTCCGGCGTCGCTGTCATCGAAGCGAAGCGTCACTGGGCCTCAATCGATTGCAACCCAAGCGTCGGCTCGTGAGGCCGAAACCCTCACCAACGCAGCGTTCACTTCATCGCTCCGTCTCACCCATTCCTCGGCGGCGGCCGGGGTCTTGCCGAAGGCAACATGGCGGGCGATCAACCGTGGCACACGAATCTCATCGGACACGGTTACAAACCAGCAGGCGTCCAGCGTCTGGCGTACCGATGCCCACGGGCCGTCGTCGAGCAACAGGTAATTGCCTTCGGTGATCACGAGCGGAACCTCGGCCGAAACCTCGATCGCCCCAGCGATCGAGGTGCTCAGCTCGCGGTCGTATCGCGGCGCGTACACCAGCTCGCCGGGGGTCTGGTTGCGCAGCCGCCCCAGAAGCGAGGCATACCCGGCCACATCGAAAGTCTGTGGGGCTCCCTTACGGTTCCTGGTGCCGTGAATCTCAAGCACGGCGTTGTCGAGGTGGAATCCGTCCATTGGTACAATCACGCATTGTTGAGGCCCGAGCGCGTGGGCGATGCGGCCCGAAAGGGTCGACTTGCCCGCCCCCGGACAACCGGTCAGGCCAAGGAGCGTGCGCTTCGCGGTAGCAGCCCGGTGCGTCGCCCACTCCACCGCGTCGTCGATCGTCATCGATATCATCCCATCAGACTTGCACGACTCGGCTGGGCGCGCCGTCACAGCATTGGCGTTGCGGACGGCGGATCCGAGTCGAGCATCCAACGAGCCGACAGACACTCCATAGCGAGCACGATTTTGCTCGATGGGTTTTCGCCATGGCATTAGCAGGAATCCGATTGATGCTCACGGTATCCCTTCGGCGAGCTCGCGGAGGGCTCCGGCAGCGACATCGGCCTTAGCGAGGAAGTCATCGATGCAAAACAGTGAGAGGCCCTCGAAAGGGCCTCTCACTGTGGAATACTTTGGAGCGGATGACGAGATTCGAACTCGCGACCCTCACCTTGGCAAGGTTCACAGACCCATCCGCCTGATACATTTCCCCTGGTAGATGCTGGTGCGAGGTCCGCCGGAGTCCATGAAATCCGCTCGAATCCGCAGAGAACGTAGACCGCTCTACCATCGATCGACCGCTGTTGCGGCTCAACTTGCGAGGAGCGAAACGGTCTCTCGCACCTCGACGTTGAGCGCCGAGGCGATGTCGCCGAGACGGGCGAGACTGGCTCCCGCGTATCGGCTCGACTCGTACCGCTGGATCTGCTGCTCGGCGACACCGAGCGCCGAGGCGAGATCGGCCTGAGTCCAGCCGCGAGCGATGCGCGCCTTGATCAGCGCGTCGGCGAGACCGGCGAGCGTCGATGCTTCGAACGTCGTCGCCGACCCCGATCGCAGTTGTTCGTACTCGACGATCTCGGCGCGCACGTCCTCGATCTGTCCGACGAGGGCTGCCTCCTGCAAGTCACGGAACCCGTCGTCGCCAGCCGTGCCAGCACGAACTGAGGCGAGCAGCCCTTCAAGTTCGCCGACCTGCTTGCGGGAGTGCTGGTACTGGCGGTCGTTTGCAATCATTTCCATGTCTCCTTCGTCGGGTCGATGACGACGATCCCCTTCGCGGTTCCGGCGCGGTCCGTCTGAAAGAACGACGAGAACCGCTTGCCGCTACGGCCTTCGATGATGTTCGGGAGGAACTCGCCGCCGAACCTCAGCTTCTGCGCAGCTCGATGATCCGACAGATCGAGTAGCTCAGGTAGCTCTTCGGCGAGACGTTCCCGGTCGGCGCCCTCAGTCGCCCAGACCGCATCGAAGTCGCCCGGCTCCTCCTTCGCCGTGACGAAACTGCCGTTCAGCCAGACGCGTGTGCAGCCCGCCGCACCCAACGCCTCAAGGCACTCCTGCAAGCCGTCCAGCAGACACCGCCGGCGGACGTTCCATCCAAACCGCTCGCGGATCTCGTTCCAGCCGGCCTCATGCTCGCCCGGCGGGAGCAGACCACTCGTCGGGTCGAAGGGCGGAACGGACACCTACACAACCTATCTGTTGTGTGGCGGCGACGCAATACGGCAAGAACCCAGCTCGGCCGACACCTTGGAGCCCGCTCGGCCTTGCAACCCGCGAGGGAACCGCCGGAGCATGAGGTGCTGCGGCGGGCACGGGAGGAAGGCCCTCGTCTGACCGCTCCTGCTGAGTTCGGAACCACCCATGATGTTGGCCGTCATACGTAGAGTGGGACCGATGCGTGTCACTTTCAGCTGCGAACTCGACGACCACCCAGCCGGCTGTGTATGCCACCTCGATCATCTCACGGACGACGAGTTGCGGGAGCTGGTCGGATCCCCACCGGTTGATCGCACGATGAATCCACTTCGATTGATCGCCCAGTCGAACGCGAGAGCCAAGAGCACAGGATTGGCCGCGAAGTTGATCCGATCAGTACGGGACGACTCGCGAAGGCGAATGGCGGAGGTTCGGTGGGCGAATGCTGGCTTCTCCCTGGACGAGGCCAAGGCTCTGGGCGGAAGTGGCGGCTGGGCCTACAATCGCCGGTACCTCGCCGGATGCGACGCAGTGGTGGGCGCGGTGGATTCGCTACTGATCGATGGCGTCAAGCCCGAGACCATCACGTACGTCATGACAAGCTCCGACCGCGTCGAGGATCAGACGATCGACGTCACGTACTGGTGCGATCTCGTCAAGGTCGTCGACCGTAATCGGGCGCCGCCGCTTCGCGAAGCGCTCTTGTCCTGCGAACCACTCATCGATGACCAGCTTGCGGCGATCATCGATCGAGTGCCGACTCCCGACCGGAACCTC
>JAYTVF010000040.1:0-8304 GCA_043744155.1 Acidimicrobiia bacterium
GTCGGAAATATCGGCCACAGACCAGAGAGCGATGACCTTGTCGGGGAACGCCGCGCTACCGTCGGCGATGATCATCTTCGGTTCACCGAGATAAAACGGGGCCGCCCGCAGATTGATCGGCCGCCAGTCTCCGGGGAGAATGTCGGAGTTTTTGGCGCGAGCCGTGAAGCTGGTGGTGGCCAAGTAGCGCGAGCCGCTGTTCACAACGTTGTGCAGCACGAACAACACATCCGTATCGGGAAGATGGATGAGGCAATCACGGCAGAAGATGAGATCGACCGTCGGCAGCTTGTCGGTCACCAGATCAAGCAGATCGAACGTGCGTCCGGGGCGAGCGAATCGTTCGGTGTTTGCCTCGATCAAATCGGGCACAATGTCGACACCTAGGTACGAGATCCCGTGGAGGTCGACCTGCTGCATCCAGTGGAAATCCCCGCACGGAGCGTCGACCATGCTCTGAATTCCCAGTTCACGCAGCAGTCGCGGCAGGGCGCTTCGGATGTGCTCGGTTGCCGTCAGATTGGATCCGTCGCCAGAGACCGAGTCGGGATCGCCCCAGTGGTTAGTGCGGTAGATGCGAGCGAACACCTCCGCCCGGCCACGCGCTCGAAATTCGCGCCGTTGGATCCGTCGGAGGAATTTGTACAACGCGGACGACCGCTTCACCTGCTGCTTGAGTTGATACAGCACGACCACGACACCTCACATCTAGGCCAAACGACCTATCTATGCTAAGACACTGAAGGATTCCTGACAAATACGGCTGGCAGGCATACGGCCCACCAAGCGGTGTCCCGCATAGAGTCACCGGAGCGAACGGAAAGAACAGGGCTTCTTGTGGTGGAAAACGACGCGTATCTCGATGCCATCGCCGACGCTGACCCGTATCCCTACTGGTACGACGACGTGGACGAGCCGTATTCAAACCTCACCTTGGTTCGGGGGGAGAGTTGCGACCTGTGCATCGTGGGTGGCGGTTATACCGGACTCTGGACGGCCATCATCGCCAAGGAACGAGATCCCAACCGTGACATCGTACTTATCGAGGGCGATTCGGTCGGCTGGGGAGCGTCAGGGCGCAATGGCGGCTTTATGGAATCAAGCCTCACCCACGGCGTCGCCAACGGCCAAGAACGCTTCCCCGACGAACTGCCGATCCTCGAGCAACTTGGCTTGAAGAACCTCGACGAGATCGAGGCTGCTATCAAGCGATACAACATCGATTGCGACTACGAACGCACCGGGGTAGTCGACGTCGCAACCACTAGTCACAACGTCATCGAGCTCAAGGACGACTTCCGCCACCTCAAACAACTCGGCCAACGGGTCGAGTGGTACGACCAAGATGCCATGCGCGCCGAGGTGAACTCACCCACCTATTTGGCCGGACTCGAACGAAAGGATCGTGCCGCAATCGTTGACCCAGCCCGCCTTGTCTGGGGGCTCAAAGCCGCGGCAGAGAGTCTGGGCGTACGAATCTACGAAGACAGCAGAGCGACCGGGTTGGAACGAGACGGGGTCGGCGTCATGGTGAAAACTCCGTTGGCCAACGTTCGGGCCGGTCGGGTGGCGCTTTGCACGAACGCCTTTCCCCCGCTGCTCAAGCGCATCAACCAATTCATGGTGCCGGTGTACGACTACTGCATGGTGACCGAGCCGCTGACGCCGTCCCAGCTCGCCTCCATCGGTTGGGGAAATCGCCAAGGCCTGTCCGATTTTACCAACCAGTTCCACTACTACCGACTCACTGAGGACAACCGGATTCTGTGGGGTGGGTATGACGTCATCTACTACTTCGGCGGCAAGACCAACAGCCGTTACGAACAGCGCCCCGAGACCCACGCCAAGCTCAGCAAGCATTTCTTCACCACGTTTCCGCAGCTCGAAGGGGTGAAGTTCAGCCATATCTGGGGCGGGGCCATCGATACATGCACCCGGTTCTGTGTCTTTTGGGGCAAGGCCATGGGTGGGCGCATCGTGTACGCCACCGGCTACACCGGGCTCGGCGTTGCAGCCACACGGTTTGGTGCCGAAGTTATGCTCGACCTGCTCGACGGCCGACGATCAAAGGCCACCGAACTCGATTTCGTGCGCAAGAAGCCGATTCCGTTCCCGCCTGAGCCGTTCCGCTTCGTGGGCATTCAAGCCACCCGTTGGAGTCTTGATCGAGAGGACAAATCTGGGCAGCGCAACCTGTGGCTTCGCAGCCTCGACCGACTCGGTCTTGGTTTCGACAGCTAGCCCACCCGCATTTGCGTACTGGCGGGACGAATCGCGGTCTCAGGAAATTTGCCGAATCAGTAGGCGGCAAAGCGGGTCGGCGAGGCGGGACGGGCGACCGTGCCGTACGCTGCGGGGGTGCCTACGCCTGCCGCACCCGCCTCTGTCGAAGATGTCGTCGCCGCCCTCACGGCCCACGATTACCTGCCCGATACGGGGCTGGCCACCGCAGTCTTCTTGGCCATGAAGCTGCACCGTCCGCTGCTGTTGGAAGGTGAAGCGGGCGTTGGTAAAACCGAGGTCGCCAAGGTGCTGTCTCGCTGGACCGGGGGCGAACTCATCCGCCTGCAATGCTACGAGGGCATCGATTCAGCCCAGGCTGTGTACGAGTGGGATTACAGCAAACAGTTGCTGCACTTACGTGCCGCCGAGGCGGCTGGCGACACGGCAGATGGTACGGAGAAGCTGGAGAACGACCTGTATGCGGAGCGGTTTCTGGTCAAGCGACCGCTGCTGCGAGCCGTCGAGAACCGAGAAGGGCCGCCACCGGTGTTGTTGATCGACGAGATCGACCGCGCCGACGATGAATTCGAGGCGTTCTTGCTCGAAGTGCTGTCGGATTACCAGGTGACTGTGCCCGAGCTCGGCACATTCACCGCCACGACTCCGCCCATCGTGTTGCTGACCTCGAATCGCACCCGAGACGTGCACGACGCCCTCAAGCGACGCTGCCTCTATCACTGGGTGGAACATCCGAGCTTTGATCGCGAGGTGGCCATCGTGCGGCTGCGATCACCCGAGGTGAGCGAACGACTCGCCCGCCAGGTCGCCGGGGCCGTCGAAGCCATGCGCGGGCTTGGGCTCTACAAACCACCGGGCGTGGCAGAAACCATCGACTGGGCCACGTCACTTGCCGTGCTGGGTCAGAGCGAGCTCACCGAAGCCAGCATTCGTGCCACCTTGGGCACCGTTGTGAAGTATCGGGAGGACGCCCAACGCGTCGAGGGTCACGGCGTGTCCGACCTGGTGCGCCAGGCCTTCGAGCGCGGCCTGAGGCATGACTGAGCCGCGCCTGCCCGAGCATTCGCTCCCGGCCCAGCCCGACACGCTGGCGAAGCTGTCCGGCCCGCGCACCGACACCGACACCGATGCCGATCGGGTGCCGAATTCGCCCGAGTTGTTGTCCGTCTCATTCGCCCGCATTCTGCGTGGGGCTGGTCTGACGGTGCCCGTCGATGCCGTTTTCGCCTGTCAAGCGGCCCTCGGTGCGGTTGGATTGCATGACCGAAATCTCGTTTATTGGGCGACTCGTGCCACGTTGCTGCGTCGGCCTGAAGACATTGAGCTGTTCGATCGGGCTTTCGCCGTGTTCTGGGATCGGCGGCGCGTCGTCATCGACATCCTGCCCCAGACCCAAACTCAACAGATCACCGTAGGGGTGGATGACGGCTCTGACGACGGCGGTGAGCAGGACAGCGACCAAGCCTCACAGACCCCCGACATCATGCTGCGGTTCTCGGCCACCGAGGTCTTACGTTCCAAAGATTTCGCCCAATACTCCGAGGATGAACTCGCCGACGCCCATCGCATGATGACGACCCTGCGACTGGTCGGCGCCCCGCGACGATCGCGACGCTTGGTGGCCTCCAACCGCGATCGGGGGCGACCGGACCTGCGGCGAACGGTGCGCGCCGCCATCCGAGCCGGCGGCGAACCAACCCAGTGGCGCTATCGACAACCGGGCGAGCGCCAACGCCGACTGCTGCTCTTGCTCGATATCTCCGGCTCGATGGAGCCCTACGCTCGTGCTCTCTTGCGGTTCGTGCACGCGGCCGTGGTGGGACGCCAGAAGGTCGAGGTCTTCACCCTGGGCACACGTATGACCCGAGTGACCCGGGAACTTTCCAGCCGAGATCCCGATCGTGCCCTGGCCAGCGCCGCCAGTCATGTGCAGGATTGGTCAGGCGGTACCCGACTCGGTGACGGCCTGAAAGACTTCAATGACCAGTGGGGCGTGCGCGGCATGGCTCGCGGGGCCACAGTCGTCATCATGTCCGACGGTTGGGATCGCGGCGACCCCGCGATATTGGGCGAACAAATGTCTCGACTGCACCGAGTCGCGTATCAGGTGGTCTGGGTCAATCCACTGAAATTCACGCCCGGATACGCGCCCCTGGCCCGGGGAATGGCGGCCGCCCTCCCCTACATCGACGATTTCATCGAGGGCCACTCGGTTGACGCACTGGCCGAGTTGGCCCGCGTTATCTCCAAGCCCGGTTGACTTTGACCCCGAGGCGTTGACGATCGGGCAACCTCCAGTGGAAGGCGAACCCCTGACGCGAGGGCCCGCGGCCAGCGACAGGGGGCGACCAAAGCAAACAAGGCGCGCTTCAGGCCGGTGACGGTAGCCTCAGGAGCGTGCTTGACGTATTGAATGACATCGAACGGTGGCGCAGCGCCGGCAAGCGGGTGGCGGTCGCCCGCGTCATAGGCCTCGACGGTTCTGGGCCCCGCGACCCCGGTGCCGCCATGGTCGTGAATGAGGATGGCGAGGTGGCCGGCTCGGTGTCGGGGGGCTGCGTCGAAGGTGCCGTCGTCACCGAGGCCCTGGCCGTGCTGTCGGGAGAGAGGGAGCGCCGCATCGTCACGTTCGGGTTTTCTGATGACGAGGCGTTTGCCGTCGGGCTTACCTGCGGCGGCACGATCCGTCTCTTTATCGAACCGCTCGACTGGTAACCATGTCTTCCATCTATGAAGTGCTCCGTGATTGCCTGCGTCGGTCCGAGCCCGTCGGGCTTGCCACCGTTGTCGAGGGCCCCGGTATCGGGGCCAAACTGCTGGTCCGCCCTGGACAGCGCGCCCTCGGCGATCTCGGCCATCACGAGCTCACCCGTGTGGTCGCTCGCGACGCCCTCGCTGAGCTCGAAGCGGGGCGCACGGGCACGCGAACCTACGGCGAGACGGGCCAGACCATCGAGATCGATGAACCCGATGTTCGGCTCGTGCGGGTCTTTACCGAGAGCTTCGCTCCCCCACCCCGCATGGTGATCTTCGGCGCGGTCGACTTCACCGCCGCCCTCACTCGGGTCGCCAAGGTCTTGGGGTTCTCCGTCACCGTCTGCGACGCCCGCAAGGTGTTCGCAACGACAAGGCGGTTTCCGCTGGCCGATGAGGTCATCGTCGATTGGCCCGATCGTTTGTTAGCCCGAATCGGTGATGAACTCGGTAGCAGAGACGCTGTCTGCGTTTTGACCCACGACCCCAAGTTTGATGTCCCCGCCATCCAGGGTGCCTTGAAGACCGCCGTGGGCTACATCGGGGTCATGGGCAGCCGCAGTACGCACGAACGTCGTATGGCCCGCCTCACCGAGGTAGGCGTCACCGACGCCGACGATCTCGCTCGTATTTTTGCGCCGATTGGCCTCGACATCGGTGCGCGTACACCCGAAGAAACCGCCGTATCGATCTGCGCCGAGATCATCGCCCGTCGCACGAAGCGGCACGTGCCTTCTCTACGCGACGGCGCCGGACCTATCCACGTCTGACCGGTTTAGCCGCTGCGGCTGAACTCGGGCGGAGGCAGCCTTGACGGTCCGACGTGCTCACCCAACCATTCATTGATCGGGCCGGCCTGCCTCCACACGTTCGTAATTTCATCGAGCATCGCAAGCGTTCCCAAGGCGGGCTCAGGTGCGAAGAACCGCAGGACGGCGACGCTGCGGCAGCGCAACAGCTCGATCTGCGGGTGAGCCCTCGGCCATCCTCGCGCCCTTGCTGAATCGCACATCTCGGTTTGGGCGAAAGACTTTTAGCTCGCCAAACTCGACGGCCACTAGTTCGCTGAGAGCATCAAACGGGGCTCGCACCTCGTTGTCGTACACCGCTTTGTGCGCCAGCCAGAACGTACGAGTGTTGTCGGATTCAAGCTCTCGGTAGAAATCGAAGGCCGCTTGCGACCAGCCAGAAAACGGTGTTGCCATAGCGAAATCCTGCCATGCCCAGTCGGACCAAAGGTGACAACTGGCGGTACGGTCGCCATCATGGCCCGCTCGATGCTGCCCGAAGACCTCTATCTGCTGCGCCACGTCACCGACTGCGCGCTGCATCCCGACGGACGTCGCGTCGCCTACGTGGTTTCATGGATGGACGCGGATACTGACTCCAACCGCAGCGTGATTTGGCTGTACTCGATGGGCCAACGCCAGATCAGTTACGGCCATGCCGATTCGACGCCGAGATTTTCGCCCGACGGCCAGTGGCTGGCCTACTTGTCGGCTCCCCACAACCAGCCGGCGCAGCTCAAGGTGATGCCTCTTGCGGGTGGTGAACCCCTCACACTTACCTCGGCCGATGACGGAGTCGGCGAGCCGGTCTGGCTGCCGGACTCAGGCGGCCTGGTGTTCACCGCGGTCGTTCGGCCCGAGCACCAGCGGGGCAAAACTCACGCCGAACTGGCCGCGCACCCCGAACCTCGCCGGATCACCGACCTCGACTACCGGTTCAACGGGCGAGGTTTGATTCATGACCGTCGTCGGCATGTATTCGTCACCCGCCTGCCCAAGCCTGGCCAGCTACCGGGTGAGCCCACGCAGCTCACCGACGGGGCCTGGGACGACAGCTCCCCCGCGCCGAGCCCGAACGGGCGCACGATCGCGTTCATTTCAGGCCGTCATGCCGACCGCGC
This sequence comes from Acidimicrobiia bacterium, assembly GCA_043744155.1. GTDB lineage: Bacteria > Actinomycetota > Acidimicrobiia > Acidimicrobiales > Ilumatobacteraceae > JANMCE01. Next base: position 6,905 of record JAYTVF010000040.1, read on the forward strand.
CTTGTCGGGCGGGAATGATGTGTGGTCGGTGCCCACCAATGGGGGCCAGACCAGGCGGCTGACCAATGGTGGGCGTTGGGAAGCGTTGCAGTGGCACCCGAGCTCACCCCAAATGATCCTGATCGGCAGCACCCAACGCGGTGTGGTCGACCTTTCGAGCGTGCACGTGCTCGAGGTGGGACGCCAAAAACCATGGCGGCTTGGCGACGGCGAGGTATCTTCAGCGGCGGTTGGCGGTAGCGCCATTGTGCATGTCGCCAATGATCATGTGCTCGTGCATGGGCTTCGGCGGGGCTCAGTACATCTCGATCGCGTCGAGCTTGGTTCGGGCGAGCGCGCCACAATTGTTGACGGTAACCGAGCCATCGGATCATTCGCGGCCAGCGATACTCACGACCGCATCGTGTTCGTTGCATCCGGAACCAATAACCCAGCTGAACTGTACGAGCTGCGCAACGGTCGTGAACACTGCATAACTGCGGTCTCAGCGCCGTTCCTGAAGACCGTCGCACTCGCCCCGATGACCGAGGCCACCACCGTCGCCAGCGACGGCACCCCTGTGCATCTCTTCGTCTGCGCACCTCGCCGCCGCGGCATACACCCCGGGCTGCTGTACGTGCATGGTGGACCCCTCACCCAATACGGCTGGGGATTCAACAGCGAGTTTCAGATCGCTGCTGCGGCCGGATACGTCGTGGTGGCACCCAACCCGAGAGGGTCCGACGGCTATGGGCTCGCCCACGCCGGTGCCATCACCGCTCGGTACGGCACCGCTGACTGGCTCGATGTGCAGGCCGCCGCCGACTACCTCGCCGGCAGGCCTGACGTCGACCCCGAACGTCTGGGCATCGGCGGCGGCAGCTACGGCGGCTTCATGGTGGCTTGGGCTACGGCCCGAACGCATCGCTTCAAGGCCGCCCTGGTAGAACGGGCGGTCATTAACTGGGCCACGATGGAGGCGACCTCTGACATCACCTGGTTCATGCGGACTCAGCTCGGTGCATCCACCCTCGACGATATCGACTCGATGCAACAGCAGTCACCGATCAGCTACGCAAAGGATGTGCGTACGCCGACCCTCGTTATCCATGCCGAGGAGGACCTGCGTTGCCCGATCGAACAGGGCGAGCAATGGTTCGCCGCCCTGCGCCGAAACGGTGTCGCCACCGAATTCGTGCGATTTCCAGGCGAGAACCACGAACTCACGCGATCTGGCCGACCGACGCTGCGCATCGAACGGTTTCGAATCGTTCACGATTGGTTTGCGGACTACCTTGGCGGTGACCGCTTCGCTCGGCGGCCAGTCGAGTCGACCCCCGAGGGATCCATGTGCTGATACGCCTCCTGAAGACCTACCTACGGCCCTACAAGGTGGTGCTCGGTGCTGTGGTCGGCTTGCA
>JAYTVF010000041.1:0-2518 GCA_043744155.1 Acidimicrobiia bacterium
GTTGGCGGATGCAGGCGTACGAAACCCCTTATTTTTTGGGGTTCCGTACACATCAGCACACGTCTACAAACGCAACGGCGGAGGCGGTGGGATTTGAACCCACGGTCCACTTGAAGCAGACAACACCTTAGCAGGGTGCCCCATTCGGCCGCTCTGGCACGCCTCCGCCCCTCACTCTACCGGACGCGCGCCGCATGGGGGAAGAAATACCGCAGGTGGGAAATCCCCTGCGATCTACTACGGTTGTCGCCTCGTGGGTGCCATACAAGTGAGTCATGTGTCGTGGCACTTGCCCGGCGGTCGTCTTCTGCTCGAAGACGTCAGTTTCCAGATCAACAACGGTGATCACACCGCCCTCATCGGGGCCAACGGGGCGGGTAAATCCAGCCTTCTCAGGCTTATCAGTGGGGATGCCACCGGTTACGACGGCACCATCGCCATTGATGGTCGCATGGGCGTTATGCGCCAGCTCGTCGGCTCGATCCGGGATGAATCCACCATCCGCGATCTGTTCATCAGCCTGTCGTCCAACCGGGTGATCGACGCCGCAGCCAAGCTGGCCAAGGCCGAGACCACCATGCACGACGACCCTATGGGATACGCCGAGGCCTTGGGCGAGTGGGGCGAAGCCGGCGGCTACGATGCCGAGGTCTACTGGGATGCCACCGCACAGCGGTCACTCGGCGTCGGCATGGATCAGTTGGCTGAGCGTCGTCTGGCCACGTTCTCCGGCGGCGAGCAGAAGCGCCTGGCCCTCGAATGCCTGCTGCGGGGCGACCACGACGTGTTGCTGCTCGATGAGCCCGACAACTTCCTCGACATCCCCGGCAAGCGGTGGTTGGAAGGTGAGATTCAGGCATCTAATAAGACCATCCTGTTCGTCAGCCACGACCGCGAATTGCTGGCGGCGGCCGCCACAAAACTCGTTACCGTCGAGGCGTCGGGCACATGGACGCACCACGCCAACTTCGCCACATATCACGACGCCCGTGAGACCCGCATGGTGAAGATGGAGAAGGATCGGGCCCTGTACGACGAAGAGCTCGAACGTCTCACCGAATACGTGAAACTGATGCGTATCCGATCAAAGCAGTCGATGTCGTTCGCGCCGAAACTGGCCGCGGCCGAATCGAAACTGCGCCAGTTCCAAGAACGCACGCCGGAGCCACCGGAGGAGATTCGCGAGCAACGCGTCACCATGCAACTGCGTGGGGCTCGCACCGGTAAGAAGGCCGTGATGATCGACGATCTCGAACTGTCGGGGCTGACCGATGCGTTCGCCACCGAGTTCTGGTTCGGTGACCGGGTCGCGGTTTTGGGCGCGAACGGGGCGGGCAAGAGCCACTTCCTGCGATTGCTAGCTGGCGACCCGACCGTGAAGCATGACGGCTCGTATCGTCTTGGCGCCGGAGTCGTCGCCGGCCACTTCAACCAGACCCACGATCACCCCGAACTCAAGGGCGCCAAGCTGCTCGACATCCTGAGCGGACGCGGCCAGATCCGGGCCGCATCAATGGGCCGGCTGCGACGGTATGGGCTCTACGGCCAAGCCGAGCAAGAGTTCGAGACGCTGTCGGGCGGCCAGCAGGCCCGCTTCCAGATCCTGCTGCTCGAGTTGGAAGGCGCCACGTTGCTGCTGCTCGACGAGCCTACCGACAACCTCGACCTCGTCTCTGCTGAAGCGTTGGAGGACGCCCTCACCGAATTCGAAGGCACCATCGTCACCGTGACCCACGACCGCTGGTTCCTCCGCAATTTCGATCGCTTCATCGTTTTCAACGACGACTGCTCCGTCAGTGACCTGCTCGAAGCCCCTGCCGCCTACCGCTAACCGCTGCGCACGCCGTTTACGAGGTCGGCCCTGTATGCCGGTCGGAAGTACTCGCCAAACCGGCTCCGGTCAGCGCGAGCTTGGACGTTGGATCGGTGATTTTGCCGGTCTCTCAGACTGCGCCACGGCCAGCGACGGCGCAGTTTCTCGCGGATGACCGAACGAACTCGGGCTCGGTCAAAATATACAGGAGCAGGTGTCGTGCTGTTACGCCGTGCAGGACAAGACCTGGATTCAGGGTCCCGACAACGACTGGGAGATCTACACCGTCTTGGCCGACGCTCCTACGATGCAGGAGATCCTTACCGACGACGGTTCGGTTTGCTGCGCCCCTGACCCGTTGACGATCAGCGCCACACCGATATCGGTGTGTTGCTAAAGATGGGTGCGACGCCAAAGTCAAGATCGCATTCGTCATCGCGGTTCGTCGAGGGCGGCGGCCTCTAAGTCGGCGATGACGAGTTTGGTCATTTGCAGCATGGCCTGCATCACGCGACCGGATCTTTCGGGGTCTGGGTCGCCCAGAAGCCGACCCAGGGCTGTCGGAACAATCTGCCATGACAGTCCGAAGCGGTCCTTGAGCCAACCACACTGCGAGGTGGAGCCTCCCGCGGACAGCTGCGACCACAGTGCATCGACCTCGTCTTGGGTGTCAACGCTGACGAACATCGAGATCGCCTCGGAAAA
>JAYTVF010000042.1:0-8278 GCA_043744155.1 Acidimicrobiia bacterium
ACGTTCCCGAATCATCCGGCCGACCCGTTGCAGCCGGCCAACCAGCGTGACCTGTGTCGACGGGTACTTTCCGGTGGATTCGATGTTGGGTTGGCATTCGACGGCGATGCCGACCGCGTCTTTCTCGTCGACGAGAACGGTCGTGGACTCTCCGGCTCAACGACCACGGCCATGTTGGCTGCCGGTGTGCTGGCCAAGCACCCCGGAAGCACCATCTTGCACAACCTCATCTGCTCGCATGCCGTACCCGAAGTCATTCGAGAACGCGGCGGTGTTCCGGTGCGCACGCGGGTCGGGCATAGCTATATCAAGCAAACGATGGCCGATACCGGCGCCGCCTTCGGTGGCGAGCATTCTGCTCACTACTACTTCCGGGACAACTTCCGTGCCGACTCCGGCATCATAGCTACCATGTTCGTTCTCGAGCAGTTGTGTCAGTCGGGCCAGCCGCTATCTGAGATGCGCAAGCCCTTCGAGCGATACGAGGCATCGGGCGAAATCAACACCGAGGTCGCCGATCCGCTTGCGGTCATCGAGAAGGTCGCCAAGCAATTCTCCCCCCATCCTCAGGACCGGCTCGATGGCCTCACCGTGGATTGCGGGTCGTGGTGGTTTAATCTGCGCCCTTCCAATACCGAGCCGTTGCTTCGCCTCAACCTCGAAGCGGCCACCCGCCATGCCTGTGACGAACATGTCGCCGAACTGCTCGTCTTCATCACCACTGTTTGACCCTCGAAAGGGCACCCGATGTCACTGAATCCCGCTCTACTCGAAGTGCTGGCCTGCCCGAAGGATCGCGGCCCGTTGCTGTACCTCGCCGACGAAAACCTGCTGTACAACCCGCGGCAGCAGCGCAGCTACTCAGTGCGAGACGGCATCGCCGTACTTCTCATCGAGGAGTCCACCCTGGTCACGGTCGCCGAGCATGATCGAATTATGGCGGCAGTCGACGCGGCTGGTGTGAAGCCGACGTTCGAGGCTTAGCTCTGGCCTAACGCCAGTCGGCGGCGCGAACGGTTGTTTTGCCCCTGAACCTTGTAAGCTCCTCGACGCTGTCGAGGGCTGATCTGACAGGTGCCTGCGGGCCCCAGCCCACGATCCAACAATCCATCGTTGTTTCGTGTCCTTGGAGGACCACCCCATGAGCGCAACCACCACGCGGCGCGACTTTCGCGTTGCTGACATTTCTCTCGCCCCGTTCGGCCGCAAAGAGATCCATCTTGCCGAGCACGAGATGCCGGGCCTGCGAGCCATCCGCAAGGAATACGGCCCGCTGAAGCCACTGAAAGGCGCTCGTATCTCGGGCTCCCTGCACATGACCATCCAGACCGCCGTGCTCATCGAGACTCTGGTCGAACTGGGCGCCGAAGTGCGTTGGGCCAGCTGCAATATCTTCTCGACTCAGGATCATGCCGCGGCAGCGGTGGCCGTTGGTCCGCATGGCACCGAGGATGACCCTCAGGGGATCCCGGTGTTTGCATGGAAGGGCGAGACGCTCGAGGAGTACTGGTGGTGCACCGAGCAGATGATGAGCTGGCCCAACAGCGACGGTTGCAACATGATCCTCGACGACGGCGGCGACGCCACACTGCTGGTACACAAGGGCGTTGAGTTCGAGAAAGCCGGTGCGGTACCCGACCCGGGCTCGGCGTCGAACCCCGAGTTCGCTATCGTACTGGGGCTATTGAACAAGACCCTGCGTGAGGATCCGACCAAGTGGACCCGCATGGCTGCCGGCATCAAGGGCGTCACGGAAGAGACCACGACCGGTGTGCACCGGCTGTACAAAATGCATGAGCGTGGCGAGCTGATTTTCCCCGCGATCAACGTGAACGACTCGGTCACCAAGTCGAAGTTCGACAATCTCTACGGCTGCCGTCACTCGCTCGTTGACGCCATCTGCCGCGCCACCGACGTGATGTTGGCAGGCAAGGTTGCCGTCGTGGCCGGCTATGGCGATGTCGGCAAGGGCTGCGCCCAGGCGCTCAAAGGGCAGGGCTCACGCGTCGTTGTCACCGAGATCGACCCGATCAACGCACTGCAGGCTGCCATGGAGGGCTACCAGGTCACCGTGATGGAAGAAGTGCTGGGCACGGCCGATATCTTCGTCACTGCGACGGGCAACGAGGCCGTTATAACTGCCGAGCACATGGCTGGCATGAAGCACAACGCCATCGTCTGCAACATTGGCCACTTCGACTCCGAGATAGACATCGCTGGCTTGGCCCGCAGCGGCGCCACCCGCGATGAGCTCAAGCCCGGTACCGACGTGTGGAGTTTCCCTGACGGTCACGCAGTCATCGTGCTGGCCGAAGGCCGCCTGGTGAACCTCGGTTGCGCGACCGGCCACCCGAGCTTCGTGATGAGCTGCTCGTTCTCCAACCAGGTGATCGCCCAGATCGAACTATTCAATAACCTGGAAAACTATCCCGTGGGCGTCTACGTGCTGCCGAAGCGCCTCGATGAGAAGGTCGCCCGCTTGCACCTCGGCGCCCTTGGCGTCAAGCTGACCCAGCTCAACGACGTACAGGCCGAGTATCTCGGCGTCGACCCCTCGGGCCCCTTCAAGCCTGAGCGTTACCGCTACTAAGCCCTCGGGTAGAACCTGGTGCTGTGTCGCCGCTTCGTGCGGCGACACCGCACCACTGCTGTTCCGGCCGGATGTGGCTCGCAAACCGTCAAGGTGATGCAGGTAGCCGCGCCGATATCTCGACCACGAATCGCGCCAGGCCCCTGGGGCCACGCAGAATCTGCACGATTGCGCAGACTCTGCGTGGCATGTTTCAGACGTAGTGTTCGGCGAGGGGGGCGAAGCCGTTGAAGCCGACGCTCGAATAGGTGGTGGTGTAGGCACCGGTCGACAAGATGTCGATGAAGTCGCCTTCGGCCAGGGCCAGCGGCAATTCGTAATCGGTCTTCTCGTAGAGCACGTCGGCTGAATCGCATGTCGGGCCGGCAATCGCCACTGGCCCGGTGGGCGTGCCCTCGTGCGGGGTGCGAAGGCGATAGCGGATGGCCTCGTCCATCGTTTCGGCCAGACCATGGAACTTCCCGCAATCGATGTACACCCAGCGTTGTGTGTCGAACGCAGATCGGCGCGACACCAGCACTACCTCGGTACGCAGCACGCCCGCATCGGCAACCAGATAGCGGCCGGGCTCCACCATCACCTCCGCGAGTCCGTCGGGGAAGTGGGTGGCGAGCGCCTCATTGATGGCCGCGCCATAGGACGAGACGGATGGGGCATTCTCTCGGTAGGTGCCGGGGAAGCCGCCACCGAGGTTTACGAACGAGGGCCGACCGCCAAGCGCTTGGGCTCGAGCGAAGACCGCAGCAGTGACGCCAAGGCTGTCATCCCACGCCAGCACATCGCGCTGCTGCGAGCCGACGTGAAACGAGACGCCGCACTCCATGCCGAGCCTGGTTGCCTCAACCAGCAGATCGACGACATCGGAGGCCTCGCAGCCGAACTTGCGGGATAATGGCCAGTCGGCCCCGCTGCATTCATGGCGCAGCCGTACGCAGATCGAGGCCCCCGGGATGACATCGGCGACCTTGCGCAGCTCCTCAATCGAATCCACGGTGTATCGGCGTACGCCGAGCGCCGCGGCGTAGGCCACATCCGCCCGCTTTTTGATCGTGTTGCCGTACGAGATGTCAGCGGCCGAGGCGCCAGCGGCAAGGCAGGCATCGATCTCGGCAGGGGAAGCAACGTCGAAGGAGGACCCGAGGGCCACAAGTCGGCGCAGGATCGGCTGAGCCGGATTCGCCTTCACGGCGTAGTAAATACGACCGGTCGGCAGCGTTTCGCTGAGCTTGTCATAACGTTCGGCGACCTTGTCAACGTCAACGACGATAAAAGGTGTGGCGGGCGAGTTGTCACGAAGGAATGCTTCGATCTTGGGCGAGACAGGGGGAACGACAGTCGTGGGGGTCACGGCTTCTCCTTGGTTGTTACGGGCCGCTTTCGCGACCGGATCACCTCCCCGGACATCCGCCGGTTGTGGGTCGTGGGTTTACAGAACGGTGGGACCGTAGTAGGTGTGCGAACCCCTGTCGACTGTTTGATTCATCAGTCAGTCGACAGGCCAATTCCTGACCGAATCGAGCTACCTTTCGCCGTCAAAAGTGACAAAATGGGGCGATTCGGCGGAGGGAATCTCATCCATGCCGTCAGACCGAGCAGCAAGAAGAGGTCGTGCGATTGTCCCCGCACGCTATCTGGGTGAGGTGGCGATGTCGCCGATCAAGGCATTGAGCCCGATTCTCGGCTGACGAGCCCGACGCACGTACGCCACGGTGCGGCCGGCCTTGTGGCGGCCACGCTCATGCCGTGGAGGCGTTCTGTGTAACAGCCCCTCTGTAGAACCTAAGTCATGTTCTTGGTACGGCGGTGTCTGTTGTGCGGCGCAGTGGGCGAATCGCCTTGTGACGAGTGCTGGGTTGGCCTCGCGGCCGGGCCCCGTGGGTCTATTTCCGCCTTGTTGGCCTATGAGGACGACACCCGACATCTCATGAGGCGCCTCAAGTACGGAAATGGGCGAGCGGTGGTGGCCCGGCTGGCCCTCGGTATGGCCCAGGTGGTCGAGCCGAGCTGGGCCGATCTGGTCACGTGGGCGCCAACCAGTGCCGTGCGAAAGCGAGAGCGAGGCTATGACCAGGCCGAGCTCTTGGCCCGGGCGGTGGCGAGGTGTCTGCGCGTTCCCGCAAGGGCAACTTTGCGGCGTACGCCCGGGCACGGGCCTCAGACCGGCCGTACGCGAGCTGAACGGCTTGACGGGCCGGTGTTTGTCGGGCGCCGGCAGCTTTCCGGGCGGGTACTGGTCGTCGATGACGTCGTGACCACGGGTGCGACGCTGCAGTCGGCGGCGTCCACCCTGCGGGCGTTGGGTGCCTTCGAAGTGCGAATGTTGGCGGCAGCGGCGACACCAAAGCACCTCAGCAGACAGAACTGGAGTGCCAGCAGTCACTCTCCTGGCAAAGTAACTACAGCCGCCGCGGCCGTTTGGGTCGCTGGCAGATAGCATGGACGTGCTCTATGGGAATCCTCGATCGCATCTTACGTGCCGGCGAAGGCAAGAAATTGAAGTCTTTGACCGGTCTCGTACCGGATATCAATGCCTTCGAACCGGCCATGAAAGCCCTATCCGACGATGCCCTCCGTGGCAAAACCGTCGAATTTCGGGATCGCCTCGCCAACGGGGAGGATCTGAACGATCTCCTCCTCGAGGCGTTTGCCGTCACCCGCGAGGCGGCCGATCGTGTCATCGGGCAACGTCACTACGACGTGCAGATGATGGGTGGCGCAGCCTTGCACTTCGGCTGGGTGGCAGAGATGAAGACAGGCGAGGGCAAAACCCTGGTGTCGACCCTTCCTGCCTACCTCAATGGGCTGGCCGGCAAAGGCATGCACATCATCACGGTCAATGACTATCTCGCCAAGTTCCACGCCGAATGGATGGGTCGCATCCATCAGTTCCTGGGCTTGAGCGTCGGTCTGGTAATCCCTGATGTCAACGACTCCGCTCTTGAGAAGCGGGCGTCATATGCCGCCGACATCACCTACGGCACCAACAACGAGTTCGGGTTTGATTACCTGCGCGACAACATGGCCACCTCACCAGCTGAAAAGGTTCAGCGCGGTCATAACTACGCCATCGTCGATGAGGTCGACTCGATCCTCATCGACGAGGCCCGAACGCCGCTTATCATCTCCGGTCGCATGGCCGACGCCGCCAAGCTCTACTACCAGTTTGCCTCGGTCGTCCGCAGTCTCAAGCGCGATGTCGATTACGAAGTCGATGAGGAAAAGCGCCAGGTCGCTCCACTCGAAGACGGTATCGACAAGGTCGAAAAGGCCCTCGGTATCGACAATCTGTACGATGCCGTGCAGCAAAACTTTGTGCACCAACTGACCGCCGCCATCAAGGCGAAGGAGTTGTACAAGCGCGACAAGGATTACATCGTGCAGGGCGGCGAGGTAAAGATCGTCGACGAGTTCACCGGTCGAATCCTCGAAGGTCGTCGCTGGAGCGAAGGTCTGCACCAGGCAGTCGAAGCCAAAGAAGGCGTGAAGATCAAGGAAGAGAACCAGACGCTCGCCACCATCACGCTGCAAAATTACTTCCGCATGTACGGCAAGCTCGCTGGCATGACGGGTACTGCTTCCACCGAGGCGGCCGAGCTGAAGAACACCTACGGTCTCGACGTGGTGCCGATTCCCACGAACCGTGCCAGCCAACGCAGCGACGAAGCTGACCTCATCTATAAGAGCGAGGAAGCCAAGTTCGAGGCCGTCGCCGACGACATCGCGGAACGACACGAGAAGGGCCAGCCCATTTTGGTGGGCACGGTGTCGGTCGAAAAGAGCGAGGTGCTCTCCAAGATTCTCAACAAGCGCGGCATCGCCCATGAGGTGCTGAACGCCAAGCAGCATACCCGGGAAGCAATCATCGTCACCCAAGCCGGCCGGAAGGGGGCGGTCACGGTCGCCACCAACATGGCTGGTCGAGGTGTCGACATCTTGCTCGGGGGCAACCCCGAAGGTCTTGCAGCCGATGAGGTGAGGCAGGAAGGCCTGGTCCTGCAGTCTGAGGATGGTCAGGTTCGCTACAAAGAGCTGCTCACGAGGTTCAACGCTCAATGCAAGGCCGCCGGTGAGGAAGTACGCAAGCTTGGCGGCCTTTACGTGCTCGGCACCGAGCGCCATGAGAGTCGACGGATCGATAACCAGCTGCGAGGTCGGTCGGGCCGTCAGGGTGATCCGGGCGCGAGTCGCTTCTACTTGTCGCTCGACGACGAACTCATGCGTCTGTTCGCTACCGGGGCCATGAGCTGGGTTATGGGAAAGGCATTGCCAGATGACGTGCCGATCGAAGCCAAGATGGTCACCAAAGCCATCGAGCGGGCGCAGAACACCGTAGAGCAGCGTAACGCCGAGATCCGCAAGGACGTGCTGAAGTACGACGAAGTCATGAACGAGCAGCGCAAGGTGATTTACCGCCGCCGCGATCAGATTCTCGAAGGTCGCGACCTTCGAGATGAGGCGCAGCAGTACCTGGCCGATGCGGTCGACACCACGGTCGACACCTATTGCGTTTCCGATGCCGAAGATGAGTGGAATGTTGAAGGTCTCTTGGCCGAGCTGAGCGGTTACTACCCCACGCAGCTCACCGAGCCCGACATTCGTGTGCTGGGCCATACGGGTGAGGTCTATGACACCGTTATGGTCGAAGCCACGAACTACTACAACCGGCGCGAGGAGGAACTCGGTCCTGAACTGATGCGTGAGATCGAGCGTCAGGTGATGCTGCGCATTATCGATCAGCGATGGCTCGAACATCTGGCGGAGATGGATTATTTGCAGGAAGGCATCAACCTGCGGGCCATGGGTCAAAAGGACCCTCTGGTCGAATGGCAGCGCGAGGGCTACGAGCACTTCGACAAGCTGATGCACATCATCAGCCAGGATTTCGTGCGCTACGTCATGCACGTGCAGGTCGTCGAGGAGCAACAACCCACTTCGGCCGTGCAAAATGTGCAATATTCCGCGCCAGACGACAGCATCCCATCGGGAATGCAGGCCGCGGCCATTGGTCGAATCGATGAGGAAACGGGCGAGCCGGTCGACCTCGAACCAGAAGATGTCCCGGCCATGGTGCCGGTCGTGAAACTCGAGCACGAAAAGGTCGGTCGTAACGACCCGTGCTGGTGCGGCAGCGGCAAGAAATCCAAGGTCTGCCACGGCCGATAGGGTGCGGCCGCTTCTGGTCGTTCCCGCAACCCGTGGATGGAATGGTGTGAGTCATGCGTGATTTTTCCGACGAATTGAAGGGCTTACATCGTCGCGTCGATGAGGCGCGTGGCTATCTCAAGATTGACGACGCGCGTCTGCGACTGCAAGAGCTCGAAGTCGAGGTACAAAAGCCCGATCTGTGGGACGATCAGGATCGGGCCAAGCAGGTGAATTCGGCCTACGCGGCGGTGCGCGACGACATAGCGATGTACGACGCCATGATGGGTGAAGTCGAAGACGTCGAGATCCTCCACGAGATGGCACGCGAGGTCGACGATGCATCCCAAGAGGGCGATATCGCCGAGGCCGCGGCTAAACTTGATCGACAGTTGAACGAACTCGAATTGCGAGCGCTGTTCGTCGGCGCTCACGATGAGGCCGATGCCATGGTGCGCATCAACGCCAAAGACGGTGGTGTCGATGCCCAAGACTGGTCCGAGATGTTGCTACGGATGTACACCAGGTGGGCCGAAAGGCGCGGCT
>JAYTVF010000043.1:0-8274 GCA_043744155.1 Acidimicrobiia bacterium
GGCCCACCACACACGCGCCCGTTGACGATCATCAGCGGTCGGACTGGCGATTCTTCACTTCGGCCCGTGCTACGACGATATGGTGCACCTCGTCTGGCCCGTCGGCGAGACGCAGCGTGCGCTGGCTGTGCCACATCTCAGCCAGGGGGAACCACTGAGAGATACCGGCCGCGCCGTGCATCTGGATGGCCTCGTTGATGATGTCGCAGCACTTTTCTGGCACCATGGCCTTCACGGCGCTGACCCACACTCGCGCCTCGGCGTTGCCAAGGGTGTCCATGGCCTTGGCCGCCCGCAGAACCATCAACCGCATGGCTTCCACTTCGATCCGAGCCCGGGAGATGACCTCCATGTTCTTGCCTAGGTTGACCAATTTCTTGCCAAAACCCTCCCGGCTGAGCCCACGATCGACCATCAGCTCGATGGCGCGTTCGGCCGAGCCGACAGACCGCATGCAGTGATGGATTCGACCCGGCCCGAGCCGCAGCTGTGAAATTTCGAAGCCACGGCCTTCGCCGAGCAAAATATTCGAACGAGGAACCCTCACATCGGTGAGACGGATATGCATATGCCCATGCGGAGCGTCGTCGGATCCGAACACCTGCATGCCGCCAACGATTTCGACGCCAGGCGTATCGATAGGAACCAAGATCTGCGACTGCTGTTTATAGGTGTCGGCGTCGGGGTTCGAGCGCACCATGGTGATCATGATCTTGCAGCGGGGGTCACCTGCGCCCGAGATATAGAACTTCTCACCGTTGATCACCCATTCGTCGCCGTCGAGCACCGCCGATGTCTGGATCTGTTTTGCGTCTGAACTCATGATGCCCGGCTCGGTCATTGCATATGCCGAACGAATCTCGCCTCGCAACAGCGGCTCAAGCCACTGGGCCTTCTGCTCAGGTGTGCCGACGCGCTCAAGCACTTCCATATTGCCGGTGTCGGGCGCCGAACAGTTCAGGCACTCAGACGCCAGACGGTTCTTGCCTAACTCGTTGGCGATGTAGGCGTAGTCGAGGTTGCTCAAGCCCACACCGGTTTCGGCGTCAGGCAGGAAAAAGTTCCAGAGCCTCTGCTCACGCGCCTTGGCCTTGGCCGTCTCAAGTAGCTCAAGCTGGCCCGGAGCCCAGCTCCAGCGATCGGCTCGACCGTGCCCCAAGCGATGAAACTCCTCCGTGATGGGGTCGACCTCATCACGGATGAAGGCCTTTACGGCCTCATAGAGCGGCCGAACGCCCTCAGACATTCGCAAGTCCAAGTCATCCATGCTGGCCATCTTCAGCGCGCCACCAACCATTGTGCATCCCCTCCCGGTTCGAGCCATCAGCTCTCGTGCCCCAGACGGTATCCGCACCGGCCTCGCCGGGTACTACTCGGCGGCGATGGTGGCCCTGTTAGCTGGGAACGAGCACCAGGTCGTCTCGATGTACAGCCTCGGCGGGCACATGGGCGGGCAGGTCTGCGGAGCGTCGACCTTTGGCCTGGACCAGGGCCTGGGCTCCCATGGTGACCATCCCTCGAGCGAACACCGCACCATCTGGGCCGCAGATGTCCACGATGTCATCCTCGTCAAAATCCCCGGTAGCGCTGACGACGCCAGCGGACAGTAATGACCGACCACGATCCCGTATCGCCGTGCGGGCACCTTCATCGACCACAATGCGGCCGGCGCTGGCGGATGCAAAGGCAATCCAGAGCTTTCGGGCCGACAGACGGCGATCATGGGCCGCGAACACCGTGCCGACCCCGGCTCGCCCGTTTACCGCATCGGCCAACACATCGGGCCGGTCAGCCTGAGCGATGACCGCTCGCACCCCAGACCACGAGGCGATGCGGGCCGCCGTGAGCTTAGAACCCATACCACCACTCCCCCGGTTCGACCCCGAGCCTCCTGCCCGCACGTCGAGCACCGGGTCATCGGCTGCCACCACCTCCACCAGAGTCGCAGTCGGATTCGTACGGGGATCGGCGGTGTATAGCCCGGCCAGGTCGGTGAGCAACACCAACAGATCGGCTTGCACCAGATGCCCGACCAGGGCGGCGAGCCGGTCGTTGTCACCGAAGCGCAGCTCATCGTTGGCGATGGCATCGTTTTCGTTGATGACGGGAACGCAGCCGAGTTCGAGCAGGCGGGTAACGGTTTGGCGGGCATGCAGATACTGACGGCGGATCATGAAGTCGTACGGCGTGAGCAGCACTTGTGCAGCTACATACCCGCCCACCCGCAGCTCACGGTCATACACCTGCATCAGCCGGCTCTGTCCGGCGGCCGAAAGCGCCTGTAGCGTGGCCATGTCGGTCGGCCGCTGGGTAAAGCCGAGCGCGCCAACACCGGCCGACACCGCTCCAGAACTGACAAGCACCACCTCATGGCCCTGGTGTCTCAGACCGATGACTTCGGAGCAGAGCTTGGCGATGGCGGCTTCGTTGATAACGCCGAGGGTGTTCGTCAGCGACGACGAACCGATCTTCGCAACGATGGTCGCCATAGCGATGTTACAGGTCGGGCTCGTAGTCGAAACTGAAGCTTCCGACCCACACCACGTCGCCCGCTTGCGCACCAGCATGCGCCAGAGCTCGGCCGACGCCGATCTTTTCGAATCGGTAGTCGATATAGGCCAAGGCATCGGCTGAGGTGATGTCGGAGATCGCCACCACACGCTCAGCCGATCGGCCGAGCACACGGAACTCATGATCGGCCATCCGCTCGATGCGGATACCTTCAGGCTCAGGTCGCAAAATCACGAAAGAATCTCGGGTCGGCTCCTTGCTGCGAGCGCCAGCTACGAGGTCGAAGAGCCCGCCGACGACGGGTCGCAGGCCCTGATGGGTTACCGCCGACATAGTGAGGCCGTCAAAGGTAGCCTCGGCGACATCGGCTTTGGTGCCAACGATAAGGCGAGGGCGTTCGAGCAGCTCAGGTGAGTAGGCCCCGAGCTCATGAAGGAGCACCTCGAGTTGGTCCTCGGGGGCCGAACCGTCCACGGCGGCTAGGTCGAGCAAGATGCACAGCACCCGAGCCCGTTCGATGTGACGAAGGAATTGGTGGCCGAGGCCACGACCCTCGCTGGCACCCTCGATGAGCCCCGGAATGTCGGCGACGATCATCTCAGAGGCTTCATCGACCTTCACGACGCCGAGGTGCGGCTCGAGGGTGGTGAAGGGATAATTGGCGATCTTGGGCCGTGCAGCCGAGATCGAGGAGATAAACGTGCTCTTGCCTGCATTGGGGAAGCCCACCAGGGCAACGTCGGCCATCAGCTTCAGTTCGAGCTTGAGCCATTTCTCGACACCAAACTCTCCCTGCTCAGCAAAGCTGGGCGCGCGCCGCTTGTTCGACAGGAACTTGGCGTTGCCCCGCCCGCCACGGCCTCCTTCGGCCGCCAAAAATCGGTCGCCGTGCCCGACAAGGTCGGCCAGACGTTCGTGGGTGTACATGTCGAAGACCTGTGTGCCTTCAGGCACTGCGATGAGCATGTCGACACCGCCCCGGCCGTGCATGTCTTTCCCCTTGCCGTTCAGGCCGTCCTTGGCACGACGGTGTGGATGGTCGCGGAAGGCAAGCAGTGACGCTGCATTGCGATCGGCGACCAACCAGATGTCGCCACCCTTGCCGCCGTCGCCGCCATTGGGCCCACCCATGGCCTCAGGTCCTTCACGCCGAAAACTGACGCAACCAGCGCCCCCATCGCCGCCTCGAACATTGAGCTGGGATTCATCGACAAACGCACTCATGGGAGCGCATACGTTACTGCCCCGTACCGTAGAACACCCCACCGATACCATCAGCACTATGCACAACGATGCCGAGCTGCCGACAGAACGTACACAACGTTGGGCCTCGACCATGGCCGGGTTCAACGCCCAGCCCAATATCCGCACCGCCCACCAGGGGGCTACGACGGGCCCTGGGCCCCATCAGCCGGCCACTCGGGTACTACGCGAGCAACGTCAGATCGAAATGCTGTCCCCGGGCGCAACGCAAGCCGTGGGCGCAGGCTCACGCGCCATCGACGAGGAACCCGACCTCTGGCGTACCTGCTTCGAACGTGATCGCGATCGTATCCTTCATGCCAGCGCGTTCCGACGGTTGAGTGGCAAAACCCAGGTATTCGTGTTTCCCGATGACCATCAGCGCACCCGCCTCACTCATGCCCTCGAGGTGGCCCAGGTCGCCGTTGGTATCGCTCGTGCCCTCGGGCTGAACACCGCTCTCGCCGAGGCGATCGCCCTCGGCCACGACTGCGGCCACGGCCCAGGGGGTCATGCCAGCGAAGATGCCCTATCTCCCTACCTGCCCCATGGCTACGACCACGCCGTCTGGGGAGCCGATGTGGTGTTGGCCCCGCTCAATCTGTGCGTCGAAACGCTCGACGGTATTCGAAATCACAGTTGGTCCCGTCCGGCGTCGGCGACGGCCGAGGGGGAAGTCGTGGCGTGGGCCGACCGAATTGCCTATGTCTGTCACGACTTCGAAGACGCTACGGCAGCCGGTATCTTGCATGCGTACGAACTACCCGGGTCGGTTCGCGACGTCTGCGGTTTGCGCCGCAGTCATCAGATCTCGGTGTTCATTCAGTCGGTGATCAATGCCGCAGGGCGCACCGGCAGCGTCGGTATGGGTGCCGCCGAAGCCGACGCTCTCGCGGCCTTTCGCGCCTTTAACTACGAGCAGATCTACCTGCGGCCGGCCTCGGTCGATCAGGCCCGTTCGGTCATCTCGGTACTGCGGGCTTTGGTCGACCGCTACATGGCTCGACCCGACGACTTGCCAGTTGAGCAACGACTGGTGGCCGACGAGCATGGGCTGGTGCACGCCGCCGTCAGCTACGTCGGCGGGATGACCGACCGGTTTGCCTTCCGTCAGGCGGTTGTGCTGCTCGACTGGCCGCTTGATCGCCTACCGAAGGGCGTCGGCGCGATCTGAGCCCACACGCAAACATGCCCCGGGCGTCAGGCCCGGGGCATGTTCATGCGATTCTACGTTGGCTATGCGGTTTCGGTGCTGAGCACGTCAACGACCTTGCGGCCACGGCGCTCACCGAACTTCACCGAGCCATGAGCTAAGGCGAACAGGGTGTCGTCCTTACCAATGCCGACGTTCAAGCCGGGGTGAAAACGCGTGCCACGCTGGCGCACCAAAATGGTGCCTGCGTGGATGGCCGTGCCGTCGAATACCTTCACGCCAAGGCGCTGAGCATTGGAGTCACGACCGTTGCGGGTAGAACCGCCACCTTTGGTTTTTGACATGAGTTCAGCTCCTCGATCAGCCGGCTGAGATGCTGGTGATCTCTACCGTGGTGTAATGCTGGCGATGACCCCAGCGCTTGCGATTGTTGCTCTTGCTCTTATAGGTGAAGCCGTTGATCTTCGGGCCCTTGGCCTCGCCGATGACGCGACCGGTGACCGACGCGCCCTTCAGCTGGTCGGGGGTGGCAAGCACCGTGGTTCCGTCGACGACGAGCACCGTGTCAAAAGTGACCGTGCTTCCTTCTTCGACCCCGAGGAGTTCAACGTTGAGCTTCATGCCCTCGGAGACTCGTTCTTGTTTGCCACCTGTGGCGATTACGGCGTACATAGCCCGACGACTCTACCGCATGGCTGTGCCATCGCCCAACTCATGAAAGTAGAGCCGAGTCGACAATGAGTCCGCGACCCGAACATATCGAGCACTGATCGGCGTAGGTGGTCAGAAGTCCTTCACCGATGCGCTTTCGGGTCATTTCGACCAGGCCCAGCTCGGAGATATCGAACACTTGGGTGCGGGTCTTGTCTCTAGCCAGAGCCTGCTTGAATGACGACACGACCTTGGTGCGATTCTCACGGATTTCCATATCGATGAAGTCGATGACGATGATGCCGCCGATGTCTCGCAGACGCAATTGGTGGGCGATCTCGGCCGCCGCTTCGAGGTTGTTGGCCAGCACCGTGTCTTCCAGGCTGGTGCTTCCCACGTTCTTGCCCGTGTTCACATCGATGACCGTGAGAGCTTCGGTGTGTTCAATGATGAGCGATCCACCTGACGGCAGCCACACCTTGCGGTCGAGCGCCTTATGTACCTGCTCGTGAATGTGCTGTCGTTCGAACAGCGGTAGGCCTTCGGCCTTCGGATCATAAAACTCGACGCGCTCGACCAGTGTCGGGCTGATGGCCCCGACGTAGTCCCGTACATCTTCGAAGAGGGCTCGATCATCGATCAGGATCTGGCGGTAGTTGGCGTTGAACTCTTCGCGGATGACTCGTACCGCCATATCGGGTTCGCGATATAACAAGGCCGGCACTTTCGACTGTCGGGCCAGGGCGTCGATCTGGTTCCACTGGTGCAACAGTCGAAGCACGTCGGCGCGAAGTTCTTCCTCCACCACGCCTTCGGCTGCGGTTCGCACGATAACGCCGTGCTGCTCTGGTTTCACCTTGTCGAGGATGGAACGCAAACGTTTGCGTTCGTCGTCGGGCAACCGCTTGGAGATGCCGTAGGTCTTCGAGTTGGGGATCAGCACCACGAAGCGGCCGGGCAGCGAGACCTCTTGGGTCAGTCGCGCTCCCTTGGCCCCAATCGGGTTCTTCGTCACCTGACACACGATCATCTGCTTGGCCTTGAGCATCGTCTCAATGCGGGGCTTGGCACCCCGGGCCGATTTCGGAGCATCGAGATCGTCGAGTTCAGCCGAGACGTCGCCGGCGTAGAGCACAGCGTTCTTCGGCGTAGAAATGTCGACGAACGCCGCCTCCATGCCGGGAAGAACGTTCTGGACCTTGCCGAGATAGATGTTGCCGTGGATCTCGCTCACGTCATCGGATGGCCGGCTGACGTAGTGCTCGATGAGGCTCCGGCCTTCAAGGACCGCGATCTGCTTTACGCCATCGGTCACGTGAACCGCCATCAAATAGCGGCCAACCGGCTTGCCATTTCGTTCTTTCCCTCGCCGGCGCGCCAGGGTCTTTTCATCGAGTTCAACCGACGTACCCGACATCGTCGATTGCACCGGGGTAGCGAGCGTGCGTTTCCCTGCCTGCGGGGCAGCCTTCGCGCCGGCAGTGTGGGGCTTTGCCGCCTCGCGCGGCTCACGACGCGGCCGCGGCTCACGCGGCTGCCTTGCGTCGCCGTTGGAAAGGTCGACGGATTGTTCAGAGGCTTTTGGCTTGGCGACTCTGCGTCGCGTGTTGGCGTTCGGGCCTGCCAATTTCGGGTCGACTGCGGAAAGCTCGCCCGACGAAACTCCTTCTGGCGCCCGAGAGGGCCGGGTGTCACCGATTTGGGGCCGTCGAGCAACCGAACGAACCGAGCCTTCGCCGGGCGGATCCGGCAACTCGGGGTCCCCGTCACCACGGTCGTCTCCGTCGGCATCATCGATCGATCCCGCTGGCCGAGCCCGGCCGCGACCGCCTCTCGACCCGCGGCGACGCTTCCGGTTCACCGATGGGAGGGCCGTATCTTCAGTTGAGATTGCTGTCGGTATGCCTTCGCTGAAGTCCGGCGCGGCTGGTGGCGCGCTCGCGGTGATGTCGCCGCCTGCGACGCTTTCGGTCATAGTTCCTCCTCATACGCACACCTCGATGTGCGTTGCCAGCGTCGCCTCAAGTGGGAGGGGTTCCACTCGGGCGCCGTCGGCCTCGATCCATTGATGGGTTCGCAAGACACGGTGCAACCGGTCATCGACGTCGTCGAGGTCGGCAAACAGCGCTTGCATGAGTTCTGCTGGCCGCAACCCACGGCCTTCTGTAGCAATTTCGGCCAGTATGCAGGGTTGGCCTTGGTCTTGGCTCACAACGAGCGACTTCACTGCGGACCGAACGTCATCACAACTTTCGGTGCCCTTGCGGGAACGAGTCAGCATCACCGATGGTGCGGCCAACAAGTGCTCTACCCGCTGGAGAAGTTCATCCGGGGTCACGTCGCGAAGGGTGAAAACCCACGAGCACGACGTGACATCAGCCTGTAGCGATGGAGCCGATCGAAACACCACGGCCACTGCGGTGACTTCGATACCGACCGGCAAGGTGGGAGTCAACCTTTCGGGAAGATCGACGGGATCGAAAGTCTCCACAAGATCGACATCGATGTATTCGGCCAATGACTCATGACCCGTCGACAGCGCCAGCCCGAAGTGCATCTTTGGCCTCGGCGAAAAACCTTCCGTGTACACCACTTTGAGCCCGGAACGACGCAAGGCGCGCTCCCACATGCGGGCCACATCCCGGTGGCTGGTAAAGCGAACCTTGCCCGTTTTTGAAAACCGCAACCTCACCCGCATACCCACGATCAGCCTCCCC
>JAYTVF010000044.1:0-2505 GCA_043744155.1 Acidimicrobiia bacterium
CGCGTGGCGCCAGGCGTAGCTATTCGTCTCTACTCGGAACCGGACTTCATAGAAAGGCCGGCCTTCACCGATCCCGAGATTCTCCGGACCAACCTGGCATCGGTCATCTTGCAAATGCTGGCCCTCCGCCTCGGTGATATTGCCTCGTTTCCTTTCATTGATCCCCCCGATCGACGCACGATCAAAGACGGCCTTGTCCTGCTGTTCGAACTCGGCGCGCTGTCGGCAGCCGACGGCGGTGAGCTAACGGATTTGGGTCGCCGATTGGCTCGGCTTCCGCTCGACCCCAAGCTCGGCCGCATGGTGCTTGCGGCGGAGGCCAACGGGTGCGTCAAAGAGGTGATGATCATCGCCGCCGCGATGTCGATTCAAGACCCGCGCGAACGCCCTAGTGACAAGCGAGACGTCGCCGATCAATCACACGCCCGGTTCAACGATGAATCGTCGGACTTCGTGGCGTTGATGAAGCTGTGGAACTATCTCAAAACCAAACAGCAGGAGCTTTCATCCGGCCAGTTCCGCAAGCTCTGCAAGCGCGAACACCTCAACTATGTGCGCATACGAGAATGGCAGGATATCTTTAGCCAACTTCGCCAGGTCGCCGCCGACCTTGGATTGCGGCTCAACTCCACCGAAGCCGCGCCGGATCTAATTCATCAGGCGCTCCTCACCGGCCTGATCGTCAACGTCGGTGCGTTCGACGAGCGTGGGCGGGACTTTAACGGCACCCGCAACAGCCGGTTTGTTGTCGCCCCGGGTTCGTCGCAATTCAAGAAAAAGCCGAAATGGATCATGGCCGGCGAGGTGGTGGAAACCAATCGCCTCTATGCCCGAAGTGTCGCCCGCATTCAGCCGGAGTGGATTGAGCGGGCCGCGGCTCACCTGGTGACCCGCTCGTATTCCGAACCCCAATGGGATCGCAAGACGGGCTCGGCCATCGCTATCGAACGAGTGATGTTGTACGGCCTCCCGATCGTCACCGGCCGCCGGGTCTTCTTCGGTCGGATCGATCCGGTGCAAGCGCGCGAACTGTTTGTTCGCCATGCCCTCGTGGACGGCGACTGGGATTCCCACCATGCATTCGTGGACGCTAACGCCCAGGTGGCGGAACAAATTCGTGGTCTGGAGGTTCGTGCCCGGCGGCGAGATTTGCTCGCCGACGGTGACCGGGTCTTCGAGTTTTACAGCGACCGCGTGCCCGACCACGTGGCCTCAAGCCAAGAGTTCGACAAATGGTGGAAGGGCATGCGGCCCCTTCTCCCGGACTTCCTCACCCTCACGCCGTCGCAATTGCTGGACGAAGCCGCCGGCGACATTCGGTGGGATGATTTTCCGGACACGTGGCCATCGAGCAATGCTCCGGCGCCGCTCACGTACCTGTACGACCCGTCGAGCCGCAACGACGGGGTAATGGCTCATGTGCCACTCGTTGCCCTTCCCCACCTCAGCGCCGCCGAGTTCTCCTGGCACATCGTCGGGTTTCGGGTTGAACTCGTGGATGCGTTGATACGTACGCTGAACAAAACGATTCGTCGTCAGCTCATCCCCATCTCCGACCACGTAGAAAAGTTCCTTGCTTCAGCCGACCCGAGCTCCGGCGCGATCCTCCCCGCTCTCGCCCGCTACATCGCTCACACGATTGGAGCCCCTGTCTCACCAACAGAGTTCGACGTTGATCGGCTCGATTCGTATCTGCGCATAGCGTTTGCCGTGCAGGATCGGTCTGGCAAGGTCATCTCCGTGGGGCGTGATCTTCCCCAACTCCGGGCCGAGTTAAGTGGACGGGCTCGCCAAGCGTTCGCCGACGCCGCTCCGCAGTATGAATTTGCGCCGGCCACCGAGTGGAAATTCGGGGACCTGCCTGAGCACTTCACCGCCAAGCAACTTGGCTTTGCCGTCCGTGGTTTTCCCGCTCTCGTCGACGAACTTCGCGCCGTGTCAGTGCGGGTCATGGTAAGCGAGGCAGCGCAACGCGATGCGATGTGGGACGGGACCAAACGGTTACTCCTGCTCACCGCTCCCCCGTCTCGAAGGGACGTCAAGCGAGCCATCGAAGCCGAGGACCGCCTTGCCCTCGCGTACGCCCCCAACGGCGACCTCGACGCCCTTCTTGCCGATGCTGCGGCAGCGGTCGTCGATCATCTCCTTGCTGCCAACGGCGGACCGGTGTTTTCTGAGTCGGCGTTTGGAGCGCTCCGAACGGCCGTGAAATCCGGCCTCACGCCAGCGTGTTCCTCGGTCGGCCGCGACATCGCACGCACGCTTAGTACCTACGCCAAGGTCCAGCGGGCAATCGTCGATCTACAGTCTCGCGCTTTGCCCGCCGGCGCTTCGGTCTCGGTGAACGATGCCATCGAGCAAGTCGCTCGTCTTATGCGGCCTGGCTTCGTGACACGGACAGGCGTGGGCCGCACCGCCAACCTGGCCCGGTACCTGGCGGGCGTGGAGCATCGTCTCTCGAAGCTCGTAAGCGAACCACACCGCGACACGCCCCGCATGATCACG
>JAYTVF010000045.1:0-2500 GCA_043744155.1 Acidimicrobiia bacterium
TCAGGCAGGATGGTCGGCATGGTCAACGACATCGGTGGCGCGCTGTCGACCGATAGCGTGACCACAGTCGGCAAGGAGTGTCGCCCATCGTTGACCACCGTGAGATCGAGATGGTCGACAGTGAGTGGCGCGGGGTTTGTGATCTCAATGCTCTGGCGCAGCCGGTCGATTGGTGTGCTCCAGGCGGTGTTGACATCGCCGTCTGTGGCGCTTGATGCCTGCGTTCGAGGTGTTCCGTTGAGTCGCGCCGACGCCACCGCGGTCGCACCTGTGGCCCCGAGCACGCGCGCCAGCGCGGTGTCGGATGCTACGCCCGACACACGAACATCGCCCGACAGTGTGAAATCTCGGGCCGATGGCAGGTCGAACGTGCGAGAAATGATCAGCTCGGGGTCGCTGCGGTTGGGCTCCAACTGATTGGCGCGCTGGCGGGTCAGCACGACATCGAGGGGATGACCGTCAGAACGAGCGAGCAGATCGACGGGCGGCCGAATCACCTCGTTGATGCGCACACCAGGGATGGCAACCTCGGCAAAACCGACAGCAACGAGCCCGCGGTAGCCGGGCAACTTGGTGAAGTTCGTGGCTACCAACGTGATCGTGAGCGTGGTGAAGGGACGGGAAGCGAACGCGATCGTCTGGCCCGGAGCGACGCGCGATGAATCATCGAGGTCGACGATCAAGGGGTCTTTCCCGTCGAAACGCAGTTCGACCTGCGTCAACCATCGGTTCAACGCCCCCCAGGTCGGCTGCTGCAGGCGGATGTGATCGGCCGTGGTGGGCGACGTGAGCTGCACCTCCAGCTTTTCGCCGGTCACATCGGCGAAGGCGCCCACCCTCCAGCCAGTCAAGGGGTCGCCGTCGAAGGCGTTGGCGGCCCGATCCTCCGGTGTGTAGGTGATGGGGTTGCCGTACCCGGTGGCCTGGGCTCGCACCACACCCCGCTGCTGTACCACCGTGGCCGAATCGACACGTGCGCCCGGAAAAAGGTCGAGGCGATTGTCATTGATATCGCGACGTAGGGCCATCTCGCCAGCCTGTTCGGTGACGCCCAGATTCTCGCGTACGCTGCCCCACCGTCGAGCCTGGAGGCGATTTTGATCCGTCACGATCAGCCGATTCGACGTCGTAACAGCCTGATCAAGTCGGGAGGCATCGGCGGTATCTGCCGCTAAGTCAGCCGCGTAGATCACCGGGTGGTTGCCGTCGAGCAGGCCTGAGGCAGCCACGTCGTACAGACCCTCACCATCACCGTCGACCACCACGGCGTCAGCCGTCGCGACATGCAAGATCGGCAATGCCCCCGGCACGGACATGGTGGCCACCGCCGGCGGGTCGACGGTGACCGGAACCGCCAACTCGGCTTCGTCGATCAACGGCAACCGGCTGATTGGTACGTTCGGCGTTGTTGGCCCGAAGGCGACGGGCGCCCCAAGTTCGGCCTGGCTGTACTGCGCCCACGTCCGGCGAGGTGTAATCAACCGGTAGCGTTCGAACTGTAGATCCGAGCGCACCACGACATCGCCGACCGACATCATGCGTGCCAGGGGAGCGATGGCTGCTGGCTCGAACAGCCCATCCTGCTGGCGTCGGTCGAATGCGTTCAACATGTCTGCGCTGGCCGGCGAGCCGTACGGCACGAGCTCGCGAGCGACGTAAGGCCGATCGATGAGCCCGGGCGTGATGGGATCGACGGTGCCGCCCCAGCGGTAGTCGGCGAAGTCGCTGCCGGGCGTTTCCAGCACTCTGGTGCCAGCGCCTTGTGCATCGAGCGATGTTGCGGCTTGCGACCAATAGTCGGGAACGGACTCGGCGCGCAGCAGCGACGGCGTATAGACATAGCCGAGCAAGAATGTCGTCATGTTGACCATGACGAGCGCGACGGCCGCGGTGGGCGCCAGTCGACCCAGTCGGCCGTACCATGGCTTCACATCCGCAAAATGAGTGGCCACCGCCCGCGCGCCGGCGCCGAGGAACAACGCCAGCGATAAGGTGATGAGCGGCACGGCCCGTGGGGTGGAACGCAGAGCCATACCAGCCGACGATTCGATGAACCGCTTGAACAGGCCCCCGAAGGCCGTCGGGTCGGCATAGGGATGGGCACCGGTCGAGACCACGACGCCGATCAACAAAAGCCCGAGAGCGAAGCCCCGTTGGCGCCATTTCACGCCGACGGCGCACAGTAATCCGAGGCCGACGAGACCGAACGAGGTGAGCACGAGCCATGTGCCCTGCGTGTACGGGCGACCAGCCGTCACCCACGGGGCCACCTTGTCCTGCCCGTAGAAGAACCAATAGCCCAGACCGCGCAATACTTCGGGCACCGTGGTGGTGCGTGACACCGCGTCGTAGGTCTCGGTGTAGCGCAGAATCGGAATGCCATAGCGGCCCTGCAGCAAAAGGCCCGCCATCCACCACAACGACACGGGAATCGTCAGGCAACCAAGTCGTGCGACCGCGCCAATCGCCCGGCGAAATGGCACGTTCTTCGTGATCACCC
>JAYTVF010000046.1:0-2484 GCA_043744155.1 Acidimicrobiia bacterium
GCGCCATTGGATCAAGCGGGCTGTGCAAACGCCGTCCGCGAGTTGTACCAATGACGAAGCCGCATGAAGATTTGGGGCGTCAGGTACGCTGAACCGCCGTGCCTGCCGTTGCGGAGACCTTCTCGTTGCCCGTGGTGACCATTGAGGATCCCGCGCCGGTGCGCCCGGCCTCGGCTCGGTGGCCTCTGGCTACGGTCTGTGGGCTCGTCCTGCTCGCCGGACTGGTGTTGCGCTGGTGGATGCTGCAATCACGCTACGGCGCGATGAACTCTGACGAAGCTATGACGGGGCTGATGGGCTACGACGTGCTGCACGGCCACCCGACCCTGACCTACGGGGCCAGCACCTACGGAGGTGTTGTGGAAGGACTACTCGCGGCACCGGTCGTGGCGGTGTTCGGGGCCTCGAGAGTGGCGCTGAAGGCAATGAACTCCTCCCTGTGGCTGGTCGTGTGGGCTGGCCTAGCATGGAGTGTTCGACCGCTACTTGGACGAACCCGAGCCGTTCTCGTCGGCGCAGTGACCTGGGTGGCATCGGGCCCGATGGTGTTGCTCTCCACGATGCCCTACCTTGGCTACGCCACAGGCTTGCTGTTCGCCGTCGTGTCGCTCGGCGGGCTCCTGCGATCGATCGAGGGTGACCGTCAGAATCGCTTTGCCGTGCTGGCTGGAATCTTTGCCGGCCTTGCGTTGTGGTCTCATCCGCTCTTCCTTGTTTTACTTTTGCCCGCCTTTGCTACCGGATTCTTCTTGCGCTTTCGACAGAATCTGCCGCGCTGGCTTGTGCGTATCGTGAGTGGCACGGTGGTCGGGGCCAGCCCACTGATTTTGTGGAATGTGCTCCACAACGGAGCCGGCCTGTCGTCTCCCCCCCAGCTCAAGGTCACCACGTACGGCGAACGCCTGCAGTTGATGATGGCCCAGCTCATCCCTCGTGGGCTTGGCCTGCGGATCTTCGATGGCGGCTGGCTCTATCCCCGGCGGCTCGGCATGATAGCGGTCATTGGCTTCCTCGCCCTCGCCGTGATTGGTTCCC
This sequence comes from Acidimicrobiia bacterium, assembly GCA_043744155.1. GTDB lineage: Bacteria > Actinomycetota > Acidimicrobiia > Acidimicrobiales > Ilumatobacteraceae > JANMCE01. Next base: position 1,036 of record JAYTVF010000046.1, read on the forward strand.
TGCGGCTGATGCGGGTGCATCGCTCGGGCCTTGTGATGACGGCGTCAGCAGTATGCGCCGTTCCCCTGTTGGCGGCGTTCCCGAACACCTGGTTCGTCGAGGACGGTCGCTACTACGAGATCATCATGGTGCCGCTCCTCGTCGGGTTGATGGCGGTTACCCTGCCCAGTGCCACCCGGCGGCATCGGTTGAGTAGTGGGCGTTGGGCGACTCTGGGGTTAGGTGCAGCAGTGCTGTTCTGGGGGGCGCTCTCGTGTGGAGCGTGGTTCCGCCACGAGATACCACGCACGCTTATCAACCCCGATACGCAACTCGTTCCAGTGATCGACAAGCTTGACGCAGTCGGCATTCACGGCATTGCCGGCGAGTACTGGGCTGTCTATCGAGTCTCGTTCCAGAGCGGTCGCCGCATTCAGGCCGAGGTGCAGGCCGGGCCGGATCGGTTCCCTCGAATGACCGACTTCGTTGAATCGCTCCCTCGCGAGCAGCGCGCCTACATCTACTACGACTGGTCGGATCATCCTGAACTCGTGCCAGGTAATGGCGCGACGTACGACCGCACCGTAATCGCCGGGTTCGCGCTGTATCTGCCCAAGGCGCAGACCACATGAGCGACGCTGGCCTCCCACCACCCGGACGAGCCGGACGAGCCGGACGACCCGGACGACCCGGACGAGCCGGGCGACCCGGGCGAGCCGGGTGAGCCGGGTGAGCATCTTTCCCGCCGATCTGCGCATCTTGATCGATGTCCAGGGGGTGCAGGGTCCCTTCAACGACCGCGGTGTGGCCCGCACGGTGGCCGAGTTGTCGTGCGCGCTTGTGCGTATCGGGGCGCCGGTGGTCGGCATGCTCTTGAACCCGAATCTTCCCGTTCCCCCCGACTGGTTTCCCGAGCTCTGCAATCAGCCCACGTTGCAGTGGGCCACGCCCGCGAGGCTTGCCGCATTGCAGACCGGCGGCCCGACCGTATGTCTTCTGCCCTCGCCAATGGAAGGATCGGAGCCGGTCGACGGCGTCTGGCCGCCGTTCCTGGCTACGACCCCGTTCGTACCGCTGATCCACGACGCTATTCCCTACGCTGACCCGGTCGCCTACGACATCCGCCACGCCGATCGCCAGCTTCATCGCACACGCCCGCTCTGGCTTGAGCATGCCGCACACACCCTGGCGACCACTCGGTTCGCGGCGAAGCAGTGGCAGCAGTTGGTCGCGCCCGAGTTGGTCATTGTCGACGCCTCGACCGGTGGGAGTATCGCAGCTGGGGCCCCGACCGCCCACGCATGGATCACCGACGCGATCCCCGTCGTCGCGCCAAGATCGGTCGCCGGCGCCTCGGCTGGGGGCCCCGTTGCGAGGCGGTCATCCCGATCGATCAGCGTGATCGGTATGGGGGTATCGGACTTCTTTCGGCCAGCAGCCAACAGGGCGGACGCCCGCACGGAACTTACG
>JAYTVF010000047.1:0-2479 GCA_043744155.1 Acidimicrobiia bacterium
GCCACGCGAGCGATGAGGATGTTGGAGTTGTCACCGCTGGTCACGGCGGCCACGGCGGATCTCGGTGTGATCCCCGCCTCGGTCAACACGTCGCGGTCGAACCCGACGCCGACCATGGTCGTGCCCTTGAAATTGTCGCCCAGGCGACGGAACGACTCGACCTTGCGGTCGATCACGATCACGTCGTGCTCCGTCGAAGCGAGGTTGAGGGCGACCTCCGAGCCGACCCGGCCACAACCGACAACAATGACATGCATACCCGAAACTCCTATTGCTCTTCCGTGTGATCGCCCATGGTATGGATCGGTACCGAGACAACGGCGGTGTGCGGACGGTAAAGCAGTTTTGCCTTCAGAGCAAAGGCGCTGCCGTTGTGGAGCCACTGCGTGGCCACCGAGGTGACGAACTCGGGGATCACGACCGTGATGATGTCGTCCTGGTGCCGCTCGTCGAGCTCGTCGATGAACTGCAGGATCGGGCGGGTCAACTCGCGGTACGGCGAGTACACCGTGTGCAGTTCGATCGGCACGTCAAAGGCCTTCCATTGGTCCTCGACGGCCTTGCGTTCCTCGTCGTTGCTGGCCACGGTCACGGCCAGAATTCGGTCGGGGTTCAGCGAACGCGCGTATTGAACGGCCCGAAGCACACCCTTGTTGACGCCGCCGACGAGCACGACCATCGTGTGCGTCTCGCGCGGTGCTCGATACCCCGGCGGGGCGACGACGGCCCCCCGGCTGCGCTTGTAGTGCTTGCCGATGCCGCGGAACATGAAGACCATGATCGGGATCAGCGCTGCCGGGATCCACGCTCCCTCGGTGAACTTGGAGTACACGACGATGCCGGCGATCAACCCGGTAGACGCCGATCCGACGGCGTTGATCGCCAGCCCGACTCGCCAGTTGGGCTCTTTCTCTTTGATGTGGTGACGAACCATGCCGGCCTGGCTGAGCGTGAAGCCGGTGAACACCCCGAATGCATACAGGGGGATGAGCTTGGAGATGTCACCGTTGAAGACCACGATGAGGATGCTGGCGATGGCGGCCAGGAAGATGACGCCATTGGAGAACACCAGCCGGGCGCCACGGTTGAAGAACTGGCGCGGGAGGTAGCCGTCGCGGGCGATGATCGACGCAAGTCGGGGAAAGTCGGCGTACGCGGTGTTGGCAGCGAGGATCAAGATGAGGAAGGTGCCGACCATCAGCATCCAGAACAGACCTCCCTTGCCCCCGAAGATGTGCTCGGCCATCAGCCCCAGACCGTTGCCGTCCTTGTCACCGCGGAAGGGCTTGAGCTTGGCCGCCAGGACGGAGACGCCCAGGAAGCAGGTCCCAAGGATGACACCCATCCACACCAGTGTGTTGGCAGCGTTCTTGCTCTCCGGCTTCTTGAACGCCGGGACACCGTTCGATACCGCCTCGACGCCCGACAGCGCCACGGCGCCCGAGGAGAACGCCCGCAGCAGCATGTAGAGACCGAGGCTCTTGGTGAGTTTGGACTTCTCGATCGCTTCTTGTGAGAGCAGCTTTTCCGGTATCGGCCCAATGTGCTCGACGAACACTCGATAGAAGCCGGTGACCAGCAAGATGAGCAACATGATGATGTAGAAGTACGTGGGCCCCGCAAAGGCTGCTCCGCTCTCTTTGACGCCGCGGAGGTTGACCACCGTCATCAGCAGCACGCAGGCCAGGCAGACCGGAACCGTCCACTTGCTGTCGAAGCCGGTCGCGGTGCGGATGGCCAGCACTCCACCCGCCACGCTGACGGCGACCGTGAGGATGTAGTCGACGAGCAGCGACGAACCGGCGATCAACGAGGGAATGGCACCGAGGTTCTCGCGACTGACGATGTATGCACCGCCGCCGGACGGATAGGCGTGGATCGTCTGGCGGTAGCTCATCACCACGATCACCAGCAACACGCAGACGACGATGGCGATGGGGATCAGCGGCTTGAACGCGGCGGCACCGACGCCGGCCTGCAGCAGCAAGACGACCAGGATCTCGTCGGTGGCGTAGGCGGTCGACGAGATCGCGTCGCTGGCAAAGACCGGCAGCGCGACCAGTTTGCGCAGGCGCTGATGCGCCTCATCTTCCGACGAAATCGGGTTGCCGATGAGGAATCGCTTCAGCCAGGACATATCGAGACCCGAACGTAGTCGGTTTGCAGCCGCGGACTGTTGAGCAGGAACTCGGAGTTGGCAGGCGCACCCAGGACCGATAGAGTCAGATCCTCGTGTACGCCACCCGGCGTGCCTCCAACTGAAGTCTGTGTGCGCCCCCAGAAGTAGTGGACGGGGGGACCTCACAGCAAGAACTGAATCCGGTGCTCCGCCGGCCGTTGGGCCTGCGGAGCATTTGCGTGCTACGACCAATGCCCGGGCGACCGGGTCTGACCCGAAAAGGCTGCCGATATGGCACTGAAAGCGATCGTTGGCGAGAAAATCGCCATGAGCCAGGTGTGGGTGAACGACAAGGTCGTG
>JAYTVF010000048.1:0-2465 GCA_043744155.1 Acidimicrobiia bacterium
ATGGCGCTGTCTGGAGCGGAGCCGGTCGACCCCGATGCCGTCCAAGGATTTCTGGCGCAGGCCCGGCGCTTCGGCTTCCCCGACGGCGCGGTTTTCCCGGCCTTTGGAATGGCCGAGGTAGCGTTGGCGGGAAGCTTCCCACCGATTGGTCGCGGCATGATCTGCGACGCGGTCGATCGGGCCGTCTTGGAGCGTGAACGTATCGCCGTGCCGCGTGATCCGGCCACCGCGCAAGAAGTTACCGACGTGCGGCGATTGCCACATCTCGGGTTCGCGGTACCTGGTCTGGAGATGAGGATCTGCACCCCAGAGTCGAGCGACGTGCTACCCGAACGGGCCGTCGGTGAGCTGCAGTTGCGCGGTACATCGGTCACGCCCGGCTACTACAAGCGGCCCGATGCCACCGCGGCGATGTTCCGCGACGGCTGGCTGTGCACAGGCGACCTCGCATACCTGGTGGGCGGTGAGCTGATCATGTGCGGGCGGATCAAAGACGTCATCATCGTCGGCGGCCGCAACGTGTTCCCCGAAGACATCGAACGCGCCGTCAATGTGCTCGACGGCGTGCGTGCGGGCAACGTCATTGCCTTCGGTGTCGACGGTTACAAGGGCAAGGAGACTGTCATCGTGGTCGCCGAGGTGAAGACCGACGATCTGGCCGCAACCAAGGAACTAATCCACCATCGCACCATCGAGGTCTGCGGCCTACCGCCACGCGACATCATGTTGGTACGTCCGGGAACCCTGCCCAAGACATCGAGTGGAAAATTGCAGCGAAGCCTCTGCAAGCAGCAGTACCTCGAGGAAACTTTGCAGCTCGCGTAGGGGCCCTGCCGTCCTGGACACTTCTCGGCGATCAGAGCCATTGGAAGTAGTTGCTTCAAGCGACCGGAGCGTGGCCTAGCAAGCCACGCACGAGCGGTTGCTCAGGCCAGTGAGGCGGCCAGACTGTCGACGATATGGTCGATCTGCTCGTCGGTAGTGACATAGGGCGGACAGAACGTGAGCACGCCAGGCAAGGCGCGAGGAATGACGCCGTGGGCGTACATCTTGTTGCGCAGGGCGACCGAATCTTGACCCGCGTGTAACGCTACCGCCCACACGCCGACAGCGCCGCGGGCCTGGGCGATGAGACCGTCACCAGCAAGGCTGGCCAGGCCGGCACCGAGTCGAGTACCCATGCGCACACACTCGGCCAGCAGGTTCTCGTGCTCGATGATGTCGATGTTGGCCAACGCCGCGGCAGCAGCCGTCGGGTGTCCCGAATAGGTGAATCCGTGGCGCAGCATGAAGGCGTCGTCGGCCTCGAGGCCAGCACGTACTTTGGCCCCGATGACCACACCACCGAGGGGGATATACCCCGATGTCACCGCCTTCGCGAAGGTCATCATGTCGGGCCGCACGCCGTAGTAGTCGCCGCCGAACCAGGTACCGAGGCGACCGAACCCACAGATGACCTCATCGAAAATCAGGAACGCGCCATGCTGATCGCAGAGTTTTCGCAGGCCTGGAAGGTAGCCATCGACTGGCGGGAATACACCGCCTGCGCCCTGCACCGGTTCGGTGATGACTGCAGCGATCCGACCCGGGTTGTCGATGAACACGTTGGCCATGGCCTCGATGTCATCGCTCGGCACGTTGATGATTCCAGGCAGGAGTGGCCCAAATCCGGCCTGATTCAGCGGTAGTCCCTGGGCGCTCATGCCGCCGTAAGCCACGCCGTGATAGCCGCGGGCACGGCTGATGATGATGTTCCGGTCGGGTTCACCGGCCTGAACGTGTGCTACCCGAGCAAGTTTCATGGCGGTGTCGACGGCCTCGGAGCCCGAGCCGGCGAGAAAGACGCGAGCATCATCGACCGGTGAAAGGTCGCGGATACGCACGGCCAACGCTTCGGATGGTTCGTTGGTGAACGGGTCGAAGCAGTTGTAGGCCGCGATCTTGTTCATCTGCGCAGCTACTGCAGCGCCGATCTCGGGACGACCGTGGCCGATGGCGTTGTACCAAAGGCTGCCCATGGCATCGATGTAGCTCTTGCCCGAGTCGTCCCACCCAATGGAGCCCTCACCGCGCACGATCGTGATGAACTCCGTGCCATTGGGACGGGCGAATGGGTGGAGAAAAGCGGTCTTGGCCATGGCGCCACGTTAGCGGCCGCGCTCGGCTCCAGCTGGCAGCCGTCGCGACGCTTGGACTCGCACGGGAAGCCTGACGCGAGAGGGTCATCCACGCCCCGGGCTGTTGACGCCGGATCACACACGCCGGATCGATAGCGGTCAGACTGGCGGGCGTTATGGCGCTCATCGACCTCATGCCCCCTGTCGGTTCGGATCCGGCCGATGTTCTCGACGCCTTCGCGACCTGGGCCAGCGACGGTGGTCGATCGCTGTACCCGCACCAGGAAGACGCCGGGCTCTCCTTGGCCGAGGGCGACCACGTCGTGTTGGCGACCCCGACCGGGTCGG
>JAYTVF010000049.1:0-2455 GCA_043744155.1 Acidimicrobiia bacterium
GGCGCGACCGGGTTGTCGCCTTTGCGGAGTGCTCGCAGAAAGGCCCACGCGTCGTCGGGCCCTTTGTCGAGGGCCACAATGGCACCAACCCAACCGGCCACGGGCGCCTTCGACGCTGCAACTTCTGGGCTGTCGGCGCAGAGCCAGGCAAAGCCGGCCATGTCGAGCGTCTGCACCAGCTCGGGTGGCGGGGGATCTGGGTAGACCAGCAGCGGACCCATCAGATCATCCGAAGGTAACGATCAAGTTCGAACTGGGTGACCTGCCCTTTGTACGCCTGCCATTCCTTGCGCTTGTTCCGCAGGAACCATTCGAAGATGTGCTCGCCAAGAGCGTCTTTCACCAGTTCGCTTTTCTCCATCAGCGTCAGGGCTTCGGAGAGCGACTGTGGCAGCGAGCTCATGCCGATGGCCGCCCGCTCGTCCTCGGTCATGGCCCCCACATTGCCGGCGGCCTCGGGCGGCAACTCGTATCCCTCCTCGATTCCCTTCATCCCTGCGGCCAACATCACCGAGAAGGCCAGATAGGGATTGCACACCGGATCAGGCGACCGGAACTCGATCCGAGTGCCCGTACCTTTGGACTTCGCAGTCGGAACCCGAACCAGAGCCGACCGGTTGTTGCGAGCCCAACTCACGACAACCGGGGCCTCGAAACCTGGGATCAGGCGCTTGTAACTGTTGACCGTCTGATTGGTTATGGCGGTCAGCTCAGGGGCGTGGCGCAGCAACCCAGCAATGAAACCCTTGCCGATGGCAGACAATCCCACCTCGTCGTCGGGGTCATGGAAGGCGTTGACTTCGCCCTTGTAGAGGCTCATGTGGGTATGCATGCCCGAACCTTGCACACCTTCGAGTGGCTTGGGCATGAAGGTGGCATACAAGCCGTCGGTGGCTGCGACTTCGCGCACCACCAACCGGAACGTCATCACCGAATCGGCCATCGACAGGGCGTCGGTATGGCGCAGATCGATTTCGTGCTGGCTCGGTGAATCCTCATGAAAGCTGTACTCGACCGGAATGCCCATCGATTCGAGAGTCTGGATGGTTCGCTTGCGCAATGTGCCCGTCACGTCTGCCGTGGTGAGATCGAAATACGACCCCTGGTCGAGGGGGATAGGGGTCGGATCGTTCGGGTTGAAGTAGAAGTACTCCATCTCAGGGGCCACATAAAAGGTGTAACCCAGCTTCTGGGCGCTGGCCATGTTGCGCTTCAGAACGTGGCGGGGGTCTCCTGCGAACGGGGTGCCGTCGAGCTGTTGAATATCGCAAAACACGCGGGCCTCGGCCGCGCCCTGAGTCCATGGCAACAGCTCAAAGGTGGAGGGATCGGGTTTGGCCAGCACGTCGGATTCGAACACCCGGGAGAACCCGTCGATCGATGAACCGTCGAAAGTCATGCCCTCATCGAGCGCATTCTCGAGTTCGGCCGGGCTGATAGCGAAGCTCTTGAGCTGGCCTAATACGTCCGTGAACCAGAGTCGGACGAGGCGGACGCGGCGTTCTTCCACCGAACGTAGGACGAAATCGATCTGGTTATCCATGTCGACAAGTATCGGTTGAACACCGGCGGCGTGCGAGCGACCGCCCGGTCAGTTCACACGGCGTTTACAAATCGGGCATATTTCGGTCACAGAACGCCGAGATTCCGTGCGGTGGCATACCGTGGGGTCATGGAATTGTCAGCAACAGAAGTGCGCGTGTTGGGTTGCTTGATGGAGAAGCAGGTCACCACACCCGACCTGTATCCGCTCACGGTGAACAGCCTGCGATCGGCGTGCAACCAGAGCACTAACCGGCACCCGGTGCTCGATCTGAGCGAAACCGAGATCAACGCTGCGCTCATTTCCCTGCGAGAACAAAAGCTAACCCGCATCGTGTACAGCACCTCGAATCGAGCGCCCAAGCATCGCCACACCTTGAATGAGGCCGCCCAATTGGAACCAGCCGAGCAGGCCGTTCTCACCGTGCTGGCGTTGCGCGGCGCCCAGACGGTCGGAGAGCTCAAGGGTCGCACCGAGCGGATGCACCCGTTCCGCGACCTGCATGCAGTCGAGGCGGTGCTGAAGGCGTTTACCGCCCGCCCCGAGCCGCTGGCCATCCAACTCGGCCGCCGGCCTGGCCAGAAGGAGGAGCGCTACATGCACCTGCTCGGTGGACCGATCGACGAGGCCACCTTCGATGATGAGCCCGCACCTCCGCCACGCGCCGACCGCACCAGCGAATTGCAAGGGCGCTTCGACACGCTGCAAGCCGACGTGGATGCCATGGCAGGGCGCGTGGCCGAATTGGAGCGCGTCGTCGCCCAGTTGCGCGAACTGCTCGACTGATCCGCCGCCAGCACCGCCCTCCTGCTGCATAGCCAGGCCTTCGGCTTGGTGGTCTTGGGCAGATTTACGACATTCCGGGCTGAGCCAGGCCTTCACGCTGGCCCCGCCCAGGCCTTCGGCTTGGTG
>JAYTVF010000050.1:0-31222 GCA_043744155.1 Acidimicrobiia bacterium
AAGGTTGCGTGCACCAACCAACCGGCGCCTGCAGGCTCGCCTGCCTGCCCGCCCGGCCACCTCAGTTGCACGGCGAACCGCTAACTGAACGGCATTGGATCTAGCTGGATCTAGCTGGCGTGCAGCAGGACGCCGAGGAACAGAGCGGCCAGGGCGCTCAAAAGGCCGAGCGCTCCGCCGACGGCCAGCGCAACCTTCGATTTCGCCGCTATATGTGCCGCGGCAGCCATGCCGGATATCACCACCAACACCAATTTCAATGCGAGGGTGACCTGGAAGGCGGTCGTCGTGTTCGACACATCCAGCACAGCAACGTTCCAAATTCCGGTGCCCACAGCCAGCGCGAACGCCGGCCATGCAATGCGGTTGTAGGCGCGGGCTACCGTCGCAGGGGCGTCTGGATGAAGCGCCCGCAAACCCGGCACGAGCCCGGCAAGCGTCAGTTGTCCGCCAACCCACACTGTGGAGGCGAGGATGTGCAGGAAGATACGAAGCGTGGCAATGCTGGGCGATAACACGGTACGCAGACTGTCAGCTCGCCACCTTGACCCGCACGTCGGCCGCCCTGAACCGAGGTTGTCGGGTGGAGGCGGTGTTGTCGGTGAAGGCCCGGACAATCCTGTCTGGGTCACGACCAGATCTGAACCGAGGTTGTCGGGTGAGGGCGGTGTGTTACCGCCGCTGATGGTCAGTTGGAGAGAGCGGCGAGTACGTCGCTGGCCTTGACCTTTCGATCGTCGAACTGGCGTGGGGTGCCTCCGAGCAACACCGACATGGCCAGGTCGAGCGCCGACTGCAACTCGCGGATATTACGAGGCGGGGGAAAATACTCGTCTTCCTCGGTGATCGAGACCTGCTCTACGCCATGAATTGGCGAGAGTCTTTTCAGCACCGCCTCCACCAATTCCTCGGGAGCAGAAGCGCCGGCCGTGACCCCGACCACGCCGCGCAGGTCAGCCGGCAACTCGTGAGCAGTGTTGACCCGGTACACCCGAGCGCAGCCAGATTCGATCGCGAGCTTCTCGAGCGCCCGAGTGTTCGACGAGTTCGATGAGCCGATGACGACCATGGCGTCACACCTCGGTGCGATCTGCATGAGCGCTGACTGGCGGTTCGTGGTGGCGAAACAGAGGTCGCTGCGCCCTGGCGTCCAGGCATCGGGGAAGCGGTCGAGCGTGGCCTGTTGCACCGAGGCCCAGTCGCGATGAGACAGCGTGGTCTGGGCGAGTAGCGCCACGGGGCCGTCGAATTCGGGCAGCGCCTGCACCTCGGCCACGGATTCCACTCGGTGCATCGACAACGGCGCCACGGCCATAGTGCCCTCGGCCTCCTCGTGCCCGTCGTGGCCGACGTACACGATCTGGAACCCCTTTCCGGCCCGAACCTTTACTTCATGGTGAACCTTGGTGACCAGCGGACAAACCGAGTCAACCACGTAACTGCCGGTGCGATGGGCCGCCGCCACGACCTCGGGCGCCGAGCCGTGGGCGGACAGCATGACGGGCGCTCCGAGCGGAACCTCGGCGATGTCGTTCACGAAAATGACGCCGAGCGAGGCGAAACGATTGACGACGATCTTGTTATGCACGATCTCGTGGAAGCAGTAGACGGGCGGCTCGCAGCTGCGCACCAGCCAGGCCAGCGCCTTGATCGCCATCTCCACACCCGCACAAAATCCACGAGGTGAAGCGAGGAGTACTCGGTCAATTGCCACGTTCTCAGGCTACCCTTGACCTCTGTGTCTGCCCCTGTTGTCGTTTCTGTCGCGCCCGGATCTCCGGCCGAACGCGCTGGGATACAGATCGGCGACCAGATCGTGGCGCTCAACGGTGAGGTGCCCCGTGACGTTCTGCAATGGCGATGGCTGGCCGATGAAGCCGACCTCGAACTCGATCTTCGGCGTGGGGGAGCCGATATCACCCTCGACGTACCCAAGTTGGCGGGAGAGGCACTCGGCGCCCAGGTGCAATCAGCGCTGTTCGATCAGGTGCGCACATGCGACAACCACTGCGAATTCTGCTTCATTTATCAACTGCCGCCCGGCATGCGAAAGAGCCTGTACTTGAAGGACGACGACTATCGCCTTTCGTTCCTGTACGGGAATTTCACCACGCTCACCCGGTTCACCGAGCTTGATCTCGAGCGCGTGATCACCGAGGGCCTCAGTCCGTTGAACGTCAGCATTCACGCCACTGATCCCGAGGTGCGTACGAGAATGTTGCGCAACCGACGGGGAGCGACCAGCCTTCGTTGGTTAAGGCAGTTACTCGACCATGGCATTGCGGTGCACGGCCAGGTCGTGGTGTGCCCCGGCGTGAACGATGGCGCGATTTTGGATGACACCCTGGCCGGGGTGCTCGACCAATATCCCGAACTGGCCAGCCTGGCCATCGTGCCTCTCGGAGTGAGTCGGTACAACAACGAAGCAGCCATGCGCCCCCATACCGTCGACGAAGCAGCCACGGTGGTCGACACGGTTGCGGACTGGCAGGACGTTTTCCTTAGCGTGCTCGGACGCCGGATGGTCTTCGCCGCCGACGAGTACTATTTGCTGGCCAGTCGCCCCTTCCCGGCCGCTGAAACCTATGAGGGTTTCGGGATGCATGAGGACGGCATCGGCATGGCCCGCACCTTCGAAATGGAATTCACCGGGCAAACCGACGCGGCCATCGGCCCCCAGAGCGGCTTCTTCGCATGGGTCGACGGTGCGCCCGCGGCGGGGTATCGGGCGCCCCGCGCCCCTGGCTCGGTTACCCTCATGCCGCGCAAGGGTGCTCCGGTTGGCATCCTCACTGGCTCGGCTGGAGCTGCGGTTCTGCGTCCGCTTGTGGCCTCATTTGGGCGCTCCGACGTTCGCCTTATCACGGTCTCCAATGACTTCTTTGGCGGAAACACCTGTGTTACTGGTTTGATGGTGGGGTCGGATCTGCAGCGAGTCCTCGCCGCAGAACCCATTGGTCACCGGTATTTGGTGCCCGATGTCTGTCTGTCTGAAGGCCGATTTCTCGATGGCCTTACCCCAGCCGATCTTCCCCGTCCGGTGGAGATCGTGCCAACGAATGGCATCGCATTGCGCCGTGCCCTGGAAGGAACGCAATGACGCTGCCCGTCGTCGCAATCGTGGGCCGACCCAATGTCGGTAAGAGCACCCTGATGAACCGCATCCTTGGCAAGCGTGTCGCCATTGTCGAGGACCGCCCCGGAGTTACCCGTGACCGCAAGGAAGTTGAAGCAGAATGGCTCGACGTGCCGTTCCTGCTGGTCGATACCGGTGGCTGGTTGCCGTCGGGTTCCGAACTCGACGACAAGGTGAGCCGTCAGGTCGAAAGGGCCGTGATGGATGCCGACCTGGTGCTGTTCGTCTGCGACGCATCGGTCGGCATCATTGAGGAAGACGCTGCAGTAGCCGAATGGCTGCGTCGCAGCGACAAGAAGGTGTTGGTCATCGCCAACAAGTCCGACAACGAGCGTCGTGAAACCGAGATGTGGGAGTTCATGACCCTCGGCCTCGGGGACCCTATTCCCGTCAGTGCGCTGCACGGTCGTCGCTGTGGTGACATGCTCGACACCCTCATCTCGCTCCTGCCGTCAGAGGAGGCCGACAACGATGGCCTCGACATCGATGACGCACCCATGGAGTTGCTGCCCGATGTACCAGCTGTCGCCATCGTCGGCCGCCCCAACGTCGGCAAGAGCACCCTGTTCAATCGGCTGATCGGTGATGATCGCGCCGTCGTCCATGACATGCCGGGAACTACTCGCGACGCGGTGGACACCATCGTCGACACGCCGAACGGGCAGATAAAGTTCGTCGACACCGCAGGCATGCGTCGCAAGGCCAAGATCGAAGACGGCCCCGAGTACTACTCCTTCGTGCGGGCGCTTCGAGCGGTGGATGAGAGCGATGTCGCCCTGTTGGTCATCGATGCCACCGACGGCGTCAGCGCGCAAGATCAGCGACTGGCCGAGCGCGTCGATGCATCCGGCTGCCCGATAGTGGTCATCCTCAACAAATGGGAGATGATCGAGGACAACGAGCAAAAGTTGCAAATTGCCGCCGATGTGCAGCGAAAACTTCACTTCATCGGCGACGCGCCCGTGCTGAAGGTGTCGGCGCTCACCGGCAAGGGAGTGCACAAACTGCTGCCGGTCTTGGCCGATGCAGTCGAGCGCTATCACCGTCGGGTGCCGACTCAAGCCGTCAACAAGGTGATCGCTGCCGCGCAACAGGCCCAACCCGGCCCCCACGGCTGCAAGGTGCTCTACGCCGTTCAGGGCGCCACCGATCCGCCCACGTTCACCCTTTTCGCCAACAAGGAGATCCCGCCGGCTTACCTGCGATATCTCGAACGTAAGATTCGTGAGACCTTCAAGCTCGGCGCGGTTCCCATCAAGCTGCGAGTGCGCAAGCGCTCTAGCTGAGTCGGTCGGTGCGTTGTGCCGTGGTGTGAGACGTGCTCCAAGTTCTGGACGCCGACGTCGGTCGGGTCGAATGGTGCCTGCCCCGACTGCGGGCGGCTACTCGACGCGCCACCCATCATCACCCCCAAAAACATCGATGTGCGAAAGCTCGCCGGTGAGGACAAGGTGCCGTGGCATTTCAAACTCATGGTCGGCGCGCTGGCGCTGTACCTCGGCTGGCGAGTTGTCCAGCTCTTGATCTGGCTCGTCCATTGAGTGGCCGTTGTGGACTCGGCGCAATGAGATAGGCGATTGGGCGGGGGAAGGGCTAACATGGTTAGGTCCACGGGCTGTGGCGCAGCTTGGTTAGCGCGCTTGACTGGGGGTCAAGAGGCCGGAGGTTCAAATCCTCTCAGCCCGACAACGACCTGAGCGGGCCGGCGCGAAAGCGCCGGCTCTTTCAGTTCCCGCCAACTTTCGCGTGTGATGAGCCGCAGGCCTGGGGTGTCATGGACATCCTGGCGAACCGAGAATTTCGGGCGGACCGAGCCATTTGACCACCACCGTCGGCGTGCTGATGAGCCGAAGTGGTCGCCACGCAAAACAAGCGGCCTCAGCGAGACGCGAGGGATGGTCGGGGAGGCTGACTTGTGGGCATAGTTACTGCTATGAGCGCACTGAAGACGGTTGGTGTTCCAAGAGAGATCAAGACGGCCGAACATCGGGTAGCGATGACGCCCGATGGGGTGCGGGAGTTCGAGCGCCACGGCATCGAGGTGTTCATCGAGACGGGGGCGGGGGATGGTGCGGGGTTCGCCGACACGGACTATCGGGCGGCGGGCGCCACGGTCGTGCCGACGTCTGCTGAGGCATGGGGACAGCAGATGGTCGTAAAAGTGAAAGAACCCAAAGCCGAAGAGTTCGGCTACTTGCGGTCCGATCTGACGCTCTTCACCTACCTTCACCTGGCGGCGTATCCGGCCGTGGCCCAGGCTCTTTTGGCCGCGGGCACGACCGGCATTGCCTATGAGACCGTGCAACTCGAAACCGGAGCCCTCCCGCTCCTGGCGCCGATGAGCGAAGTGGCGGGGCGACTCGCGCCGCAGATGGGTGCCCACTACCTCGAGCGGCACAATGGCGGACGCGGCGTCCTGATGGGGGGAGCGCCCGGTGTGCGGCCGGCTAAAGTCGTTGTGCTCGGCGCTGGCAACGTCGGGTGGAACTCGGCCTGGATCGCCGCCGGAATGGAGGCCGAGGTGGTGCTCTTCGACAAAAATCTCGACCGTCTGCGCTGGGTCGACCAGATTCAAAAGGGTCGCATCGTCACCCTGGCATCCAATCGAGGCGCAATCGAACGCAATCTGGCCGACGCGGACCTCGTGATTGGCGCCGTCCTGGTCGCCGGTGGCCGGGCACCTATTGTGGTCACCGAGGACATGGTGAAGAACATGAAGCCGGGCTCGGTGATCGTCGATGTCGCCATCGATCAAGGCGGTTGCATCGAGACGATCCACGAGACCACCCACAACGACCCGGTCTATAACCTGCACGGGGTGCTGCACTATGGCGTCGGCAACATGCCCGGCGCGGTGCCCCACACCAGTACGTATGCGCTGACAAACGCCACCCTGCCGTATCAGCTTGAAGTGGCCATGTTCGGCCCCGCCGAGGCGGCCAAGCGGGATAACGCCCTCGCTCATGGCTTCAATACGGTCCGTGGGGTCGTTACCAACGCGCCAGTAGCGCAAGCGCTTGGCCTCGAGTTCCAGAACCCTCTCGCCATTCTGGGTGACACTTAGAGGCTGGTGGTGGCCACGGTTTCATCGGTAAACGTCGCCATCCCGACGCTCGCCGACAAACTGCGGCCTAGTGATACGCAGATTCTCTGGATAGTTGATGCCTACGGGTTGGTCTTCGCGGGTCTCTTGCTCTTTGCCGGTTCTCTTGGCGATCGCTTCGGTCGCAAAGGTGCCCTGCTGGCGGGCCTAGCGGTCTTCGCCATTGCGTCCGTCGCGTGCAGCCAATCGTCGTCGGCCAACGTACTGATCGGCTGCCGAGCGCTGATGGGTGTCGGCGCCGCGCTCATCATGCCGGCCACCTTGTCGTTGCTGACCAGCGTGTTCCCGCCACAAGAGCGATCACGAGCGATCGCAGTGTGGGCTGGATTCGCCGGGGCAGGTGGTGCAATCGGTCCCGTGATGGGCGGCCTGTTGCTCAGCCGATTCTGGTACGGATCGGTCTTCTTCATCGCCGTTCCCATCGCGGCCGTGGCGTTCGCGATGATCTTTGTCCTGGCCCCGAACTCCAAGGAACAGGCGTCCACCGCACTCGACCCGATCGGCGCTGCGTTGTCGATTGTCGGATTCAGTGCATTGCTGTTCTCCATCATCGAAGGTCCAGAGAACGGATGGACCAGCGGGCTTGTGCTCGGCGGGTTCGCGCTCGCTGTCTTAAGTCTGGTCGGCTTTGTGGCATGGGAGCGTCATACCGCCGAGCCAATGCTCGATCTGAGCTTCTTTAGGAACCCGCGATTCACCTTCTCGGCCCTTGGGGTCACCGCTCTCTTCTTGGCGATGTTCTCCACGTTCTTCTCGCTCAGCCAATTCCTGCAATACGTGCGGGGATACTCAGCCCTGCGTAGCGGCATCGCCACGCTGCCCTTCGCCTTCGCCATGATTTTCGTTGCGCCCCGCTCGGCGAGCTTGGCCAAAACATTCGGTACGAAGCGATGCGTTACGACTGGCCCGGTGATCGCCGCCGCCGGGCTGTTTGGTCTGTCGCTGTTCGGCAGCCAGACGCCGTACATCGCCATTGCCCTGTGCCTTGTGGTGATCGCTTCAGGGATGGCCATCACCATGCCCTCATTTACCGCCGGCATTTTGCAGTCAGTGCCGATGCACAAAGCGGGGGTGGGCTCGGCCGTCAACGACACCACTCGCGAACTCGGCGGGGCGATCGGCATCGCGGTGGTCGGAAGCGTCATCACCTCGATCTATCGCAGCCACGTCGCCCCGGCGCTGGCAACGCTGCCGCCGACTGACGCCACGCTGGCCCGCCGCAATGTCGGCGTGGCAGTGCGGGTAGCCAGAGGGCTCGGCGGGCAGCAGGCTGACGGCTTTCTCCACTCCGTGCGTGAGGCGTTCGTCGCTGGCGCCCATGTTGGATTCCGGGTGAGCGCAGTCATTGCACTGGGCGTAGCGGCCATGCTGGCCTGGAAGTATCCGGCTGGGGAAGATCGCCGGGCGTAGCCCCTCAAGCTCCCTAGAGCCCGAGTCGGGCTGCAGCCAGACGGTACTCGACAATTTCCGCGTGCTGATTTTTCGCCACCAGAGCGGCGAATTTCTTGACGTCACGGTTGGAACCAAGCCCTGCCTCGTACTCGGCCATGTGGATGCCGCCCAGGTGGTGGTCGCTCATCATGGAGAAGTACAGCCGACCGGACTGAGCGCCGCTCGAGGCGGCCAATTCAGCCAGACGCGCCGGCGATTGCATCCCCGGCATCTCCGAGATGGGCGTCGACATACCCATCCACGTCATTGCCGAACGGTCGGGGGTGCCCACGGTGAGGCTGGCGCCTTTGAGCCAGGCCGTCATGTCGCGAATATCTCGTCGTTGGTAGATGATGACCTCGTAGGCATACGACGCTGCACCACCTGCAGGATCGACGTGGAGGTAGCTCTGAGCGATCTCGATGGCCTGGTTGTGGTGATCGATCATGTCGGTCAGAAATCCGGCATCCACCACGCTCAGCGCGCGCTGCGCTGATCCGATGCCGGTCACCCGTCGAACAACAAATACGCCCGGAACGGCCAATGCACACAGCAGCATGACGCCCACAAGACCCCGAAGCAGTCGCCGAGTGAACTCGTCGCTCAGATCACCATTCGCGGCTCTGAGGCGTACCGGCTGCCCCTTGCTCGATTCTTCCGGCGGATTCGGCGTCACAACCACAGCGAAATCATTCCACGGGGAGATCTCTCGTGGCATGACGCGCCCGCGTAGGCTTGCAAATGTGGGGGCGATGCGGTGACGTTGGGTTCTGTTCGACACGAGATTCGCATTCGCTGCGCGGCAGAAACCGTGTGGGTGTTCGCAGGTGATCCAACTCGGCTGCATGAGTGGTTTCCAGGCATCTCCTCGTGCACGGTCGAGGGCACCTCGCGGGTGATCGTTCTCGGAACGGGAATCTCGTTGCCCGAGGAGATTCTGGTCAACGATTCCGTGCAGCGGCGATTTCAATACCGCATCACCGCACCACTCTTCAAGCATCACCGGGGCACGATCGACGTGATCGACCTGCACGACGACACCTGTTTGGTGATCTATTCGACGGAGGCGGATCCGCGTTCGATGGCGCTCAGTATCTCCGGTGGCGCGGCTGGGGCCCTCGACGAGTTAAGGCGACAGATGGAACGCGACGCAGAGACCGCAGCGCACTGATGGGCCGCAAGATCCTGTTTGTCACGACCGATCAGCAACGATACGACTCGCTCGGCTGCAATGGCGGCCGCGTGGCGCACACACCGGTCATCGACCGGCTCGCCGCGCAGGGGCGACGTTACGAACGTGCCCATCCACAGTCCGTGGTGTGCATGCCCTCTCGCTCGACGATGATCACCGGTCAGCATCCGAGTACCCATGGGGTTTGGATGAATGGCGTCGCGCTGCCCGGCGATGCGCCGTCGGTGGCCCTGGTGCTGCACGATGCGGGCTACCGCACCGCGCTGATCGGCAAACCGCACTTTGAGCCTTTCCTCGACCCGTTCGCCCGATTCCCCGAAAACCGCTTCGCCCGTGACGGTCTCGTCGGTCTGCATCGTGGTTTCGAACATTTCGAAGCCGCAACGCATGGCGCGCAGGGGCCGCTGCACTACGCCCGCTGGCTGGCGGCGAACCACCCCGAAGCCGTCGGCATGTACTACCCAGTGCTGGATGGTTCGCTCGAGGTGAATGCGCTCGGCGGCGGGCAGACGGGCGCACCTCAGGTGCACGACAACGCCATCCCCAAGGAGTGGTACCACACCGATTGGGTGGCTGATCGGTCGATCTCGTGGCTGAACTCGCTCGCTGCCGACGCTGACTGGTTCTGCTGGATGAGCTTCCCCGACCCCCATCATCCCTGGGATCCTCCCCAGTCAGAGTTAGGGCGTGTCGACTGGCGCGACGTACCGCTGCCCGACGGCTACATCGTCGACCAAACTCGGCGTGAAGCAGTATTGGATGCCAAGCCGCGGCACTGGCGGGCCTGGTACGACGGCCGCTTGGTGTCGAATTTTGAAGCGCCGAAGAGTTGGGTGCCGGCGACGATGACCGCCGATCAAGTGCGCGAGGTGAACGCCCGTAACGCGGTCGAGTGTGAGCTCATCGACGAGGCCCTTGGGCGCGTGCTGGCAGCCATCGCGGCCCGGGGCTGGGCCGACGACGTCGACGTCGTGTTCACCACCGACCACGGCGAACTGCAGGGCGACTTCGGCCTGCTCTTCAAGGGGCCGTATCACGTCGATGGACTCATGCGGATACCGCTGATCTGGCGGCCGGCCCCGTCGTCGGCCGCAGTACCGAGCGAGGTACATCGACCGGTCGGTCTGGTGGATCTGGCACCAACGTTCTGCGCCATTGCCGGTCTGGAAGTGCCTGAATGGATGGAAGGCAAACCGCTGCCGGTTGATGACGTCGATGCCGATGCCCGGGGCTTCGAGCGGGTGCTGACCGAGTGGGACAGCGAACTCTTCGGCGTCGCCGTGCACCTGCGCACGATCACGCGTGACGGTTGGACCTGCACGACCTATCAGCCCGGGTTCAGCCACGATGGCACCGAGGGCGAGCTCTACAACCTCACCGACGACCCTTTACAGCAGGCGAACCGCTGGAATGATCCCTCCCTCGCTAGTCTACAGAGCGACCTCATCGCCGATCTGTGGGATCACCAACCGGCTATGATGATGCCGAAGCGTCGCATCGAAGCGCCCGTGTGATCGTTCATTTGAGAGACTCGGTCCACGCGATCGGCCAATGTCGACGAGTGACTGGGGGTCATTGACTGTGGAACGAACATCCGTCGGATTCATCGGCTTGGGGAACCTGGGGGTGCATCTCGCCAGCAGCCTGTTGCGGGCAGGGCACGAGGTCACCGTGCACGACCTGAACCGCGATTCAGTAGCGTCGTTAAAGGCGTCGGGTGCCGCGTGGGCCGACTCGGCCCGCGAAGCGGCCCAGGTCTCCTCCGTTGTCTTTACCTGCCTACCGTCTCCCGCAGCGGTCAATGCCGTGGTCAGCGGCGCGGACGGCGTGCTCGAAGGCCTGGCCGCGGGCGGAACCTGGATCGACATGAGCACGAATGACCGATCTGAGACGATCCGCCTCGCTGCCCTCGCCGAGGCCCGTGGGGTGCGCATGTTGGAGGCTCCCGTAACGGGGGGCGTGCACAAGGCCGCGGCAGGTGAGATCACTGTGCTGGTCGGTGGGGACGAATCGGTGTACCGCGAGCATGAGGCGCTGTTGGCTGCGGTCGGCAGCCCCGTGCTCTACATGGGCCCGCTCGGTAGCGCCGCGGTGATCAAGGTGATCACCAATATGCTGGCCTTTATCCACCTCGTCGCGGCTGGCGAGGCGTTGATGCTGGCCAAGCGGGGTGGCCTCGATTTGGCCAAGTCGTTCGAGGCAATTTTGCACAGCTCGGGCAACAGTTTCGTTCACGAGACCGAGAGCCAAGTCATTCTCAATGGCAGCTACAACATAGGCTTCACCATGGATTTGGCGTGCAAAGATCTCGGCTTCGCCACCCAGTTCGGCCGGGAGTTCGGTGTGCCGCTCGACATCGCTGCCATGGTGGAGCAGACCTTCATCCGAGCCCGCTCGCAGTTCGGAGGCAGTGCGTGGTCGAGCCAAGTCGTCAAGCTACTTGAGGACGCGCTCGGCACCGATCTGCGAGCGCCAGGATTCCCCGAAGTTCTGCAATGACGGCTGCGGTACTCTCGCCAAGAGCCGCGGTCCTGGACCGCGATCGTGGGCAACGTGACGCAAGTCACCCGTGAACGCAGGGCCAATCAGATGCCACCGTCGAGCCAAGCCAGCACCGAGTCGGTGTGCTGGCCGAGCGATGGTACGACACCCATGGTTATATCTACGCCGGTGATGTCGACGGGGGAGCGCAGACCCGGGAACGATCCGTGTGGTGTGCTGACGGGCTGCCAGCGTTGGCGTGCGGCCAACTGGGGGTGCTCGAACACATCGCGCATGTCGTTGAGGCGACCCCAGGGAAGCCCGGCGGCGTCGAGAGATTCGATCAGTTCCTCGGCTGCCATCGCCGCGGTACGTGCCGAAACCAGTGCTTCGAGCTCTTGGACGTGCGCGACGCGATCGGGGTTGCTGGCGAATCGGGGATCGGCGGGCAGCTCGGGCGCGCCCAGGACATCACAAAGCGCCTTCCACTGGCGGTCGTTTTGCACCGCGAGCAGCACAACCGAGCCGTTGGCGCAGGTGAATGGACCGTAGGGCGCGATGGTGGCGTGTCGAGCGCCGGCCCGGGCGGGAAGCTGCCCGATCGTGCGGGCATAGGTGCTTTGGTGCCCGAGCCATTCGAGCAGGCAGTCGAACAGGTTCACCTGGATATGCGCTCCGCCGCCAGTGATGCCCCGCTGAATGAGCGCGGCCAGCGTGCTGCTGTAGGCGTACATACCCGCAGCGATGTCGGCGGCACTCATGCCGTCCTTGGCCGGCGCGTCGGGGGTGCCCGTGAGGCTGACAAGGCCCGCCTCGGCCTGAATCAGCAAGTCATACGCCTTGCGGTCCCGGTACGGACCGTCGGGCCCGTAGCCCGAGAGCCAACACGTGATCAGCCGAGGATTTCGGGCCCGAAGCCCACCAGCGTCGCAGCCCAGTCGCTCGACGGCCCCCGGGGCGAGGTTTTGCAAAAAGACATCGGCGCGGTCAACCAGTCGATGCAGCGTGGCCCGACCAGCCTCGGACTTGACGTTGAGTTCGATGCTCTCCTTGCCACGGTTCAGCCAGAGAAACGCGCTCGACAGGCCGGGCCCGATACCGTGGTCGTAGTGCCGTGCGAAGTCACCCTCGCCGGCGCGTTCAATCTTTATGACGCGAGCGCCGAGGTCGGCCAACTGTCTCGTGGCGAACGGTATCGCGACGGCCTGCTCCAATGAGACGACCACCAAACCTTCAAGCGGACCAGCCACTCAGCCGCTCGCAAGTGACGAGGTGAATCCGCCATCAGGATGCAGAATCGAGCCAGTGAACCAACGTGAAGCATCCGACGCCAGAAACAACCCCGCCGTCGGGCGCTGGGCCGAAGTCGATGCGATCGTCACGATCGAACCGCCGGCACCCGCCTTCACCATGTGCTGCGCCCCGCGTGTGGCCACGACGAAAACCCGCGCGGGTTCACATTCATCACGAAAACGAAATGATCGGGATCACGGTCGAGAAGGTCGTGGAACGCTGTCCTAGCAATGTCTTGGTCATCATCGCACCTCGTCTGTCGATGAAGGCAGACCGACTCTGGCCAAGACTGCTTCGTGGAGGTGACCGTTCGTCGAGAGTGCACTGCCTCCGTCGGCTCGCGCCCGACCGTGTAAGTCGGTAAAGCGCCCGCCGGCCTCTTGCACGATGACCTGCAACGCGGCCAGGTCCCAGGTGCTGACGATCGATTCGACCGCTATGTCGAAAGCTCCCTCGGCCACAAGCACGTGCATCCAGAAATCCCCGAGGCCGCGTTCGCGCCACACCTGTTTGGTCAGCGCCACCAGGGCATCGCAGCGCTCGGGGCTGCCGTACTTTTCGAACAGGGCCACGCCAGCGTGGGAAAGGTGCGCCTCGCCCAGGTTCGCAATGGCCGACACGTGGATTGGATGACCGTTCGCGAATGCGCCGTGACCCTTGGCAGCCCACCAGCGCCGACCGAGCGCCGGAGCCGACGCGACACCCACTACCAGTTCTCCGTCGACTTCCATAGCGATGAGAGTGGCCCAGATCGGCACCCCTTTGACGAAGTTCGAGGTGCCATCGATGGGGTCGATGATCCAGCGCGAACGCGCATCGGGGTTGCCCAGCAAACCCTCCTCCTCACCAAGCACTGCATCGTCGGGCCGGGCCGCGCTGAGGTGCGCCCGAATCGCCGCCTCGGTGCCGCGGTCGGCCTGCGTCACTTCGGTATGGTCGGCCTTGCGGTCAACCCGCAGGTCGGCGTTGCGAAAGTAGGGGAGCGTGATCGCATCGGCGATGTCGGCCAGTTCGAGGGCAAGTGCCAGTTCGGCGGCAAAGGTCATCGGCGTTCCAGTTCTGCTATGGCATCAGTGAAGTCGGGGGTGTGCATCAGCGTCCGGCAGCGTTCGTAACGGCCGACAGCGTAGGCCCAGAAATCATCGGCCGGATTGCCGTTGACATGTTGGATGACGCCCCACAGCGTCCACAGCAGATCACAAAGCGCTTTATACACGACCATGCGGGCGACCTGGTCAGCCGGTGGCAGGTCACCGAAGTAGGAACGCAACAACGCCTCGTCTTGTCGCTGGTCAAAGCTTCCTTCCACCGAAAGGTCGGCGAGGTCCCACATTCGGTCATTGTTTCCGGCGTACTCGTAGTCGATGATGAACATCCGATCGCCGGTGTCGAGGAAGTTCTCGCACAATGGATCACAATGCGACGGCACCAACACCACCCGATCTCCTTCGAGGGCGGCCCGAGCCCGTTGCGCGGTCTGTTGTGTCTCGGCATACCCATCGGGTAGGTGCGCGCTCTTCTTAGCGAGGAGCCGTCGGTAGTCGTCGATCATGGCGAAGAGGGCGAACTCGGTGGAGAACGATTCGGCCTCATCATGCAGCCGCCGAAATGCCACGCCAGCTCGCCCGACAGCGCCAAGATCCTGAAATGCTTTGGACGACATCGTGGCCGCGCCGTGAAGGTACCGCGTCACCATCAGGCCGTCGGCCGGGTCGAAAAACATCAGCTCAGCGTTCACTCCGGCCGCCGACGCCGATTGTGCAGCAATCGCCTCAGCGGCTCGATCTATGTATTGCGCCGTACCCACGCCGGGTAGGCGAACAACATACGAGCCGCCTGCATGGTGCACCAGATAGTTGAGATTGGTCAGACCTGCGAGCCGATGGGCCCTCGACGGATCGGCATCGGCTAGGAAATCGATACGGCCGAGTGCGTGAGCGAGCGACATGGTCATCCCCGTAGCCGAGCGTTCGTCGGGTCGTACAACGCCCCCGTGTGTCGAGTGGCGGTAATGGGCTCGCCGTACAGTTCTACGACGAAATCGGTTCGGGCGGTTAGCTCGATGGGAAGATACCCGTACACCACGGGTTTGCCGACCGTGTGGCCGAAGTTGGCGCTGGTTGTGAAGCCGACCACCACGCCGTCGGCCAGAATTGCTTCGCCTCCCACCGGGTATCCCATGGTTTCGAGCGTGAAGGTGCACAGGCGCTTTTGCACCCCGGCAGCCTGCTGGGTAACGAGCGCATCTCGACCGCAGAAGTCTCCCTTGTTCAGATCGACCCGCCAGCCGAGACCGGCCTCCCATGGGGTTACGTCCGGGGTGACATCGGTTGACCAATAGACGTATCCCTTCTCCATACGGAGGCGGTCGATTGCCCGGTAGCCGACGTTGGCCACACCAAATGGCCGCCCCGCAGCCCACAACGTCTCGTACACGTGGGCCGCGTATTCAGTTGGAATATGCAGCTCCCAACCGAGCTCACCCGTGTATCCGATACGCAACGCCAGCACCGGAGCCGACCCGACGGTGATGTCCTGCGCCCATCCGTATCCGAAGGCCATGTTGGTGACATCGTCTTCGCATACTGCCTGCAGTACCTCGCGAGCGTGAGGACCGCAGACGTTGATGACGGCCCGCGCCGAGGTCAGATCTCGGATTACGACGCTGCCGTCGTCAGACGAATTCGTTCGGATCCACCCCATATCGTGGGTGCCGAACGCCGCCCCGGTGACGACGTACCATGCATCGGGCGCGGTGCGAACCATGGTGAGGTCGCACTCGATGCCGCCCCGCTCGTTGCACAGCTGCGTGTAGGTGATCGACCCGACCGACTTGTCCATGTCGGCCACGGAGAGCCATTGCACTGCCGCCATTGCACCCGGTCCGCTGATCTCGAACTTGGCGAAAGAGGTCTGGTCGATGAGCGCCACTCGTTCACGGACGGCTCGATGTTCTTCACCGACGGGGTCGAACCAGTTCGGCTTGGTGAACGATGGCTTGTCGACTGCCTCGACGCCGGGCGGCGCGAACCAATTCGGCCGCTCCCAGCCTCCCCGTGATCCGAAGACGGCACCGCGATCCTTGAGCGTGTCGTGAAGTGGGCTGCGACGGATTCCCCGGGCGCTCAGCTTCTCGCTGCCGGGCGCGCTGAGTTTGTAGTGATGGCCATAGAGCTCGACGGCGCGGGGATACATGAAGTGGTTGGTGGTGTGGTGAAACGCGAACCGACGCACGTCGAGCGGCCACAGATCGAGCGAAGGGCGGCCATCGAGCATCCATTCCGCCATCATTTTACCGGCACCGCCACCCGCGGCGATGCCATAGAGGAATCCGGTGGAAACGAAGAAATTGTCCAGTTCAGGGGTCTTGCCCATGACAAAGTCGGCGTCGGCGGAATAGGGGATCGGGCCGTTGACGACGGTGCGGATCCCGGCGCGCTCGATGACGGGCGTGCGCTTGGCCGCCAGCACCGCCAGCTGCTCGAAACGGTCGAGGTTGGGGTCGAGCAGTTGCCGCTGGAAAGGGACCGGAATACCGTCGGTAGCGAAGGCAAGCGTGTCGGGTTCGTAGCCCCCGACGAGCAGCCCCTGGCCGTCGGGCTTGTAATAGACCAGATGATCAGGGTCCCGCATCGTCGGCATCTTTCGGATGTCACTCGCGGCCATTTCGGTGATCGGTCCGGTCAGTATGTACTGATGCTCGACCGCGAACGCGGGCACCCGCACCCCGGCCAGGCGCCCGATTTCGAGGCCCCACATCCCAGCGGCGTTTACGATGAGATCACACTCGATGTCGCCCTGGGACGTGTGCACCTTCGTGACCCGCCGTCCGACGACGGTAATCGAGGTGACTTTGGTGTCCTCGATGATGTTGGCCCCCCGCAAGCGAGCCCCCTTGGCAATGGCTTGGGTGACGCTGGCCGGGTCGATGTAGCCATCGGTCGGCAAGAAGGCGGCGGCGAGCACGTTCTCGGTGGACATCAGTGGGAACAGGGTTTGGGCCTGGTCGGGGGAAATGATCTCCATCGGCAATCCGAAACTCTTGGCCATCGTGGTCAGTCGTTTGAGCTCCAGGAGGCGATCGGCGGAGCAGGCCAGGCGCAGCGATCCGACCTCGTTCCAATCGACGGCCTGGCCCGTCTCGGCCTCCAAACCCCGATACATCTCGACCGAGTGCTCCAACATCCGAGTGGTGTTTCGCGACGACCGCAACTGCCCGACCAACCCAGCAGCGTGCCAGGTGGCCCCATCGGTGAGCTTGTGCTGGTCGAGCAAGACGACGTCAGTCTCACCCATTTTGGTGAGGTGGTAGGCAATGGAACAACCCAAGATGCCACCGCCGATGATGACGATCTTGGCCCGGGTAGGTAACGTCATCGTCAGCACTTCACCTTGGTATTGGTCGGATCGACAAGCGGTGTGAGCGACACCTTCGCCGGCACGCGCTCAGTGGCGACCTCCAACTCGTAGCTGCCCTCCAAAACATAGGCAGCGCTGACGCCATCGGGGTTGCGAACGTAGCCGTAGCCAATCGATCGGTCGATGGTGTAGCCGAAACCGCCGCTGGTCAACCATCCCACCCGTTCGCCGTTGCGGTAGATCGTCTCGCGCCCAAGCAGGATCACCGATGGGTCGACGGTGAAGGCCGCCAAGAGCTTTCTCACGCCAGCCGCGGCCTGTTGTTCGATGGCCGCCCGTCCCTTGAAAGCTACGGCGGTTTTGGTCTTCACCGCCCAGCCCAGGCCCGATTCCAACGGCGTATGGTCGGCGCCGATGTCGGAGCCCCACGCTCGATAGCCCTTTTCGAGGCGCAGACTCTCAATAGCTCGATACCCGGCATTCACAAGTCCGTGCTCGGCCCCGGCGGCCACCAGTGCGTCGTAGACGGGGCCGGCGTGCTCGACAGAAAGGTGCAGCTCCCATCCCAGTTCGCCGACGTAGGTGACGCGCAGTGCCCGCGCCTGACAACCGGCGATGTCGATGACTTGGCTCGTACCGAAGGGGAATGACTCATGTGAAACGTCGGCTGTCGTGAGCTGTTCGAGGATTCGGCGAGCATTCGGGCCGAACAATGAAAGCACCGATGTCGATGGCGTGATATCGAAAAGGTGTGCGCGCAGGTTGGCAGGGATATTCGACTCGATCCACTGGAAATCGTGAGTGGCAAAACCGGTACCGGTCACGATGTAGAACTCATCGAGCGCTACCCGACAGACCGTGAGGTCGCACTGAATTCCACCCTTGTCGTCGAGCATCTGGGTGTAGATCAGCGAGCCGACCGGCTTGTCGACGGAGTTGGCGCAGATCCACTCGAGGGCCACAGCGGAGTCGGGGCCCCTCAGCGAGAATTTGGCGAACGACGTTTGGTCGAACAGAGCTGCAGCTTCACGACAGGCCTTATGCTCGCGCCCAACGGCCATGAACCAGTTCGGTCGATTGTACGTGTACACGTCGACCGGGGTCTCCCCAGCGGCAATATCGGCGAACCAGTTGGGCCGCTCCCAGCCGAGTTTCTCCCCGAAACAGGCTCCGGCGGCCAGCAACCGCGAGTAGAGCGGCGACGTGCGGGCCGGGCGCCCGCTGTGATGCTCCTCCGACGGCCAGGCCATCGTGTAGTGCTTGCTGTAGGCCTCGAGGGTGCGGCTTCGCACCCAATCGGTGTTGTGATGGGGCTCGCCGAACCGTCGAATGTCAACGACCCACAGGTCATAGGGCGCAACCCCTTTGTGGACCCATTCCGCCAGGGCCATACCGGCGCCGCCGCCGGCCGCGATGCCGAATGCGTTGAAACCGGCACCGACGAAGAAGTTCTTTAGCTCCGGCGCCTCGCCGAGGATGAAGTTGCCATCGGGAGTGAAGCTCTCTGGACCGTTGATCAACTCATTGACGCCAGCCGTTTGCAGTGCAGGCACCCGACCCATGGCCAGCTCCATCGTGGGGGCGAAATGATCGAAGTTCGGGTCCAGAAGTTTGAATTGAAAGCCCTCCGGGATACCGCGGGTTGCCCACGGGATCGGGTTTGGTTCATAGCCACCCATCACCAACGCCCCGACGTCCTCCTTGTAGTAGGTGAGCCGATCGGGGTCTCGCAGCGTGGGCAGGTCACGAGTGATGCCGTCAATCTGCGAGGTGATGATGTACTGATGCTCCACCGATACCAGCGGCACGTTGACGCCGACCGTCGCTGCGAAGTCTCGCGTCCACTGACCGGCGCAACACACCACGATGTCGCAGGCGATTCGGCCCCGATCCGTGATGACCGCCGTGATCTTTCCCTCCGTGAGCTCCACTCGCAGTACCTCGGTGTCCTCCAAAATAGTCGCGCCGGCCATGCGAGCGCCTCGGGCGAGCGCTTGGGTGATATCGCACGGATTGGCCTGACCGTCGGTCGGCAAAAACGCCGCGCCGACGACGTCATCCACCGTCATCAACGGCCACAGGTTTTGGGCCTCCTTCGGGGAGAGGAGCTGCATGTCGAGGCCGAACGACATGGCGGTGGTCGCTTGTCGTTTCACCTCGTTCCAGCGTTCTTTGTTGCATGCCAGCCGCAGACCGCCGTTCATCTTCCAGCCTGTAGCCAGGCCGGTCTCGGCTTCGAGGGTGCGATAGAGATCGACGGAGTAGCCGAGTAGTTGGGTGATGTTGGCGCTGGTTCTTAGCTGGCCCACAAGCCCGGCGGCGTGGAAGGTCGAGCCCGAAGTGAGTTTGTGCCGCTCGATCAGCACCGTGTCCGTCCAGCCCAGTTTGGCCAGGTGGTAGGCGGTGGAGCAGCCGACAATCCCTCCCCCGATTACCACCGCCCGAGCAGAAGTTGGTTGGTCAGCCACGCGTCGATTCTCCTTTGCGGCCACATGCGGTGGCTCCGGGTAAAGGTACTCAATCAGTCCACAGGGAGGCTTGTCTGGCTACTGTTAACCTTTGGCCGTGAAGGTGTGGGGGTGTAGGAAATGAATCCAGCGATTTCGGTACGGGGCTTGTGGAAAGTCTACGGACCACAAGCCGAACGTATCGTGGGTTCGCCTGATGCCGATCTGTCACGCAGCGATCTGGAAGCGAAATCCGGCAATGTCGTGGCCATGCGAGACATCGCCCTCGATGTCATGCCCGGCGAGACCTTTGTGGTGATGGGGCTTTCCGGCAGCGGGAAGTCCACCTTGGTGCGCTGCCTGACCCGCCTCATCGAGCCCACTGCGGGGTCGGTGCATATCGGCGGCGTGAACGTCACCAATGCCAGCGCTGAAGAACTTCTCGATGTGCGACGCACCAAAGTCAGCATGGTCTTTCAACATTTCGGCCTGCTACCGCATCGCTCGCTCATAGACAACGTCGCTTTCGGGCTCGAAGTGCGGGGCGTAGACCGCACCGCCCGGCGAGCCAAAGCGGAAGAGGTGCTCGAACTCGTCGGCCTCAAGGGATTGGGCGGCCGTAAGCCCGACCAGCTCAGCGGCGGTATGCAACAGCGAGTCGGACTGGCCCGCGCGCTGGCCACCGATCCCGACATCTTGTTGTTCGACGAGCCGTTCTCCGCTCTCGACCCACTCATTCGTCGGGATATGCAGGACGAGGTGATGCGGCTACAACGTGACCTGAACAAAACCATGATGTTCATCACCCACGACCTCTCAGAGGCACTTCGGCTCGGTGATCGCATCGCCATCATGCGCGACGGCAGCTTTGTGCAGGTCGGCACGCCCCAACAGGTGGTCACGGCTCCTGCCGATGACTATGTCCGTAACTTTGTCCGCGACGTGCCCAAATCTCACGTGGTTTCCGTCGAGTCGATCATGACGGCCCCGCATACTGGATCCTACGGAGGTGCTGTTCCGGCGGCTACCAAGGTGCGAGATGTGGTGCGTTACCTGGTGGGCAGCGAATTGCCGCTCAAGGTGTTGGCCCCGAACGGCGCCACGATCGGGTCGGTTGATCGGGTGGCTGTGTTGATGGTGATCGCCGGCGAAGACAACCGAACGGTGGCATAGCCATGGCAGCGGTCCATCGCTCGGTGCCCTCGATTGCGCCGCAAACCTGGAAGCGGTACGCCATACCGGCGGCAGTGATCGTGGCGACGTTCATGCTCATCCGGTTGACGGGCGGCAAGACCGCCACGTTCGCCGAGGCCCCCACGTGGCTTGATGCCCATGTGAAGCCACGAGTTGACCTTATCTACAAGTGGGTCGTGCGGAACAACCAGAAACACTGGATCTTCACCCGTGTCTTCGACCCGATCGCCAGCGCCCTCAAAGGCATCAACAGTGCCGTCTACTGGATGCTACGTACCCTGCGTTGGCCTGGCGTACTGGCGCTCACCGTAGCGATCGGTTGGAAGACGGGCGGCCAACGAGCCGCGACCGTCGGGTTTCTCACTCTGGCCGGCTGCGGCGTGCTCGGCTTCTGGGATGACACGATGATCAGCCTGTCGCTTATGATCGTCGCAGTTTTCATCTCGCTGCTGATCGGTGTGCCGCTCGGGGTGTGGTCCGGGCTGAATGATCGTGCCGACAAGATCCTTCGCACCTTCCTCGATACCGCCCAGGTGATGCCTGCATACGTATATCTGCTGCCCATCGTGGTGTTGTTCGGCATCGGTAACGCAGGCGCGGTCGTAGCCACTGTCATCTTCGCGGTGGCACCGGCGGTGCGCCTTACCAGCCACGGTCTGCGCAACGTGCCCGTGGTTGCTACCGAGGTCGGCACATCGTTCGGGTGCACGCCCAAACAGTTGCTCGCCAAAGTACAGCTGCCGATGTCTCGGCGAGCAATGCTGTTGGGGCTGAATCAGGTGATCATGATGGCGTTTGGCATCCTTGTGATCGCCGCCCTCGTCGGTGCCGGTGGCCTCGGGCAGCGGGTGCTCGGCGGACTGCAACGGGTTGATGTAGGCAAGACGTTTACACCGGGCCTGGCCATGGTTTTCGCTGCCGTAGCGCTTGACCGCATCACGACGGGCTCACGGTCCAAGACGAAAGGCACCTCCGGTTGGTTTGGGCCGTTGGACCGTTGGCTACCCACGCCGCTGTCACGGATCCTTGCCGGGTTGCTCGGTGTCGTCGTGGTCGCGGTGTTGTCGAAGGCGCTCGGGGCCACCACGTTCCCCTCATCGTTGCAGGTCAGTATCTCCAAGCCGATCAATGCCATTGTGAAGTGGGTGAACGGCCACATCCGCAAGGGAGTGCCGGTGGTTGGTGGCACGAGTTCGTTGAACGACTTTCTGGTGCGGGATCTGCTGTCGCCGCTGCGAGATGCGTTTCAGTACACCGCCTGGTGGGTCGTGGTGTTGCTCGTCGGTGCCATTGGTTGGAAAAGCGGTGGCCGAAAGCTCGGTGTGCTGTGCGCAGCCTGCATGGTCGGTATCGCCGCGCTTCGCACTTGGGATCTGGCCATGGACACGTTGAGCCAGGTGCTGGTGGCCGTCGTGATCGCTGTAGCACTGGCCGTGCCGATCGGCATCCTGGCTGGCCGATCCGACCCATTCGAGCGCTTCCTGCGTCCGATTCTCGATGCCACCCAGGTCATGCCACCGTTTGTCTACCTGGTACCCGTGGTGTTTTTGTTCGATGTGGGTCGCGTGCCGGGCGTTATTGCTTCGGTGATCTACGCCCTTCCTCCCTGTATCCGTCTCACGAGCCTCGGGCTGCGCGAGGTCTCCGAGTCGGTGCGCGAGGCTGCAGTTTCGTTCGGAGCGACCCCGCGGCAAGAACTGATGAAGGTGCAATTGCCGCTGGCTGTTCGTTCCGTAATGCTCGGGATCAACCAGACCATCTTGATGGCGCTCTCGATGGTGATCGTCGCCGCCCTCATCGGCGCCGGAGCACTCGGGCTGGAGACGGTCTATGGGCTCACCAAAAAAGAGATCGGTCGCGGGGTGGCGGGTGGAGTGAGTATCGTATTCTTGGCCATTGTTCTCGACCGGATAACTCAGGCCTGGGGCTCTCGGCGCCCCCTCGAACCAAGGCGACGGGGTGCGTAATGCAGCAAAAGTACGTTTTAAACAACAAGGGGAAACCATGAAGAAGTCCAATCGCAACCTGCGGCTGTTGGCCGCTGGCGCACTGGTGGCCGGGCTCGCCGCTTGCGGTAGTTCGACGCCGAAGGCGTCCACCACCACCGCTGCCGCCGGAGCTGCCAAGACCACCGCTGCGGTGGCCTCATCGGCCAAGGGTGGCGAGATCACCCTGGCCGTCAACCCGTGGGGTGGATCGGCCGCGAATGCCAACATCGCGAAGGTCGTGCTGGAGACCAAGCTGAACACCCAGGTCAAGCTAGTGGAACTCGACGAAAACGCGTCGTGGGTCGGCCTCGACAAGGGTGACATCGACGCCAATCTCGAGATCTGGCCCTCAGGTCACGGCGCTGACGTGAAGACCTACATCGACGAGAAGAAGACGGTCGTCAATCTCGGTGTTCTGGGACCCGAAGCCAAGATCGGCTGGTATGTCAACTCTGCTGCGCTGGCCGCGAATCCCGCGTTCGCGACATGGGAAGGTTTTAAGGACGCCGCCGCATCTAAGAAGCTCGCGACGGCCGAAACCGGTGATCTTGGTCGCTTTCTGATGGGCGACCCGAGCTATGTCAGCTACGACGAGCAGATCATCGGCAACCTCAAGCTGCCGTTGAAGTACACCGTTGCGGGCAGCGAGGCAACGCTCATCACCGCCATCGATAAGGCCGAAGCTGACAAGCAGCCTCTGCTGCTGCAATTCTGGGCGCCCCATTGGGAACACTCGAAGGTGAAGCTTACCGAGGTCAAGTTGCCCGCTGTTACCAAGGAATGCCTGGCCTCAGCTGATGCCAAAGACGGCAAGTATGCCTGTGACTATGCTCTGGATCCGCTGTTCAAGGCAGCCAATGCCAAGCTCGAAGCCAAAAATGCCAAGGCCTTCGCCTTTCTGAAGAAAATGCAGCTCACCACCGAGCAGCAGAACGCCATCTCGGGCCAGGCGGGTGGCGACGCCGCTGCCATGGCCGGTCCGGCCCAGAAGTGGGTCGACGCCAACGCCGAGATCGTCAAGGCCTGGCTTTCCTGATCATCGCAGTGTGTGCGCGAGTGGCCGCCGGTTCGCCGGCGGCCACTCGCCGTTTCTGCTCATGGCGTCCCACCAGGCCTCACATCAGGCCCAGGTATTCACCATATCGATCAGCGCTCGAAGGCGAGACCAGTGGCGCTTGTCGAAATGCAGCGCAAGGCGATGAAGCCCGAGTTCGTCGCCCTCGGTACCCTCGTCCAGGTGCGGTGGCGCCTCGACGATCCCGCCGGTAACACAGAGATCGCCGAAGGATTCGTTCAGCGTTTCCAGCTGTGATGTTGAGGGTGGCCGCTGCATTCGCACATGAAGCACCGCATCGAAGAACCGAATCGAATGGTAGTTGCGATAGAACCCGATGATCTCCGCCACGGCTTCGTGCGCACTGTCGGTGATGCGGTAGAGCCCCAGGTCGGCGGCATCGATCAACTGACGCTGCACGAGTTGTGCGGTGATGAAGTCGTGTAGTAGTCCCCAGAAGAGGTCACCCGGGGTGTCGAGAAAGACGATGGGGGCGGGTAGTCCTTTACCGGTCTGCGCCAGGGTGAGTAACTCGAAGGTCTCATCGAGCGTCCCAAACCCTCCGGGCAGACTGATGTAGGCCTTGGACTCCTTCATCAGCATCAGCTTGCGAGTGAAAAAATACTTCATCGAGACCAGCTTCGGGTCGCCGAGCATCAACGGGTTGGCTGCCGATTCGAAGGGAAGCCGAATTGTGACCCCGAAACTTTGCTTGCGCCCCGCACCCTGGGCTGCCGCGGCCATGATGCCGGGGCCGGCGCCGGTAACGACCATCCACCCCTGCTCGGCCAACGCGTGGGCCACCACTTCGGCCTGCTGATACAACGGATCCTGCGGTGTGGTGCGGGCCGAACCGAAGATTGTCACCTTGGGTACGTGGCGGTAGGGCGCGAAACGATGAAACGCATCGCGCATCTCCTTGACCACCGATGCGGTGATCTTGAGATCGAGCACGTCCGGCCGGTCTGCGAGAAATCCGATGGCGGCGGTGAGCAGCTCGACGGCCAGATGCCGTTCGTGGGGCGTGGCGGTGGGCAGGTCCTCAAGCAGGGCCGTCACAATCGCTGGCTCCGTCAAGTCCACCCCTCTCAAGAGCCAGATGGCCCATTCAACGCGGTCGAACAACCACGTATTGTAACTAACAGGAGGATTTCCTCCGACAGAGTAGTGGTCACCGGTACGCCCCCCGTACCAGCGATCAACTTCGCGGGAACCAGCAGTGAGCGGTGGTGGCCGCTCAAGATCTGCCTGGGGTCGGACCCAGCAGATGAGCAAGCTTCGGGTGGGGCAGCGGCGGGCTGCTCCACCCGAACTGTGTCAGGCCCCTGCCCGTAGTTCTGCGGCGCGCACGGTCAGCGCGGCCAGCAACTCATCGAAGCTCTTCATGAACGAAGCAACCCCGTCATATTCGAGCTTGTGGCTGACATCGGCCATGTCGACACCGACCGTTGCCAGCGCGGCCCACGCGTTGTCGACCGCATCCAGGCCGGCGATGGCAGTGCGGCCAAGGTTGCCGTGATCGGCGAAGGCGGCGATGGTGGCATCCGGGATGGTGTTGACCGTCTCGGCGCCGATCAGTTCGTCAATGTAGAGCGTGTCGGGATAGGCGGCATTCTTCGTTGAGGTCGACGCCCACAACGGACGCTGCGGACGGGCTCCTCGAGCTACCAGCGCATGCCACCGTGGTGTTCCGAATATCTGCCGGAAGAGCCGGTAGGCCAGCTTGCCCTGGGCAACCGCGGCCTTGCCTCGTAGAGCGAGCGCTTCGGGCGTACCAATTGTGGTGAGCCGATGATCGACCTCGGAGTCGACCCTGCTGATGAAAAACGAGGCCACACTGGCTATGTGCCCAAGCGAACCGGTCGCCGCCTCAAGCCCACTGATGTAGGCCTCCATCACCTCGGCGTAACGTTCAAGACTAAAGATGAGGGTCACGTTGACGTTGACACCCTCGGATATCATCTGACGAATGGCGGGGATACCCTCAGCGGTCGCCGGAATCTTCACCATGAGATTCGGGCGATCAATGCTCTTCCACAGGTGTCGGGCCGCGACAATGGTGCCGTCAGTGTCGTGAGCCAGGTTGGGAGCAACCTCTACGCTCACGAAGCCGTCATGGCCATTCGATGTCTCATAGACCGGCGCAAAGACGTCGAGGGCACCCAAGATGTCGTTGGTAACCAGCGCCCAGTAGTTGTCAACGACGTGGCCAGCTCCGTTGGCAAGGGCCCGGAATTGCTCGTCGTAGTCTGGCGAACCCTGAATCGCTTTCTGGAAAATCGACGGGTTCGAGGTGAGCCCTCGAATACCTTCGTCGCGAAGCCGAACCAACTCACCCGAGGTGAGGTAGCTACGCTTCAAGTTGTCGAGCCAAGGGCTCTGGCCGTACTCGGAATAGAGCTTCTTCAATCGATCCATGACGTCATCCTTTCTGCGCGCGCCGAACGAGCTTGTGCGCCCGAGCGACGATGTTGGTCACGTTGATACCCAAGTTTTCCATCACGACACTGCCTGGAGCGCTGGCCCCGAACCGATCAATACCGATCGCATCCTGCGAATATCGTTCCCAACCCAGCGTCACGCCCGCCTCGACAGACAAGATAGGGATGTTCGACGGCAGAATCTTGCGTTGAAACGATGCGGTCTGTTGATGGAACCGATCCCACGAGGGCAACGACACGACGCGTGCCGACAAACCCTTCTTCGCGAGAGCGGCCGCGGCATCAACACACAAACACACCTCGCTGCCGGTGGCCAGCAGAGTTATCTGGGCATCTTTCGCATCGATCACCAACCCGGCGCCCTTCGCGACGGCTGAACCATCAGTCACCGTCGTGACTGCTTGTCGGGTCAGAATGATGGCAGTCGGGCCGTCGTGTTCGACCGCGTCGCGCCATGCGGCCGCCGTCTCGTTGGCGTCGGCGGGCCGCACCACATGCAGCTCTGGAATCAATCGCAATGACATGACCTGCTCGATGGGCTGATGGGTCGGGCCATCCTCGCCGACCCCGACGGAGTCGTGGCTGAAGATGTAGACAGCGTGGGCCTTTGACACTGCTGCCAGGCGAAGGGCCGGCCGCAGATAGTCGCTGAAGACCAAGAACGTACCAGCCAAGGGCAGTACGCCACCGTGCAGCGCCATCCCGTTCAGTGCGGCGCCCATCGCATGCTCGCGGATGCCGAAGTGAAGCTGCGTACCGTCGCGCTGAGATGCCGAGAGCGCGGACGCGCCATTGAGCTTTACGCCATTGTTTCCCGTGAGGTCTGCCGAGCCGGCCAACACTCCTGACAGATGTGGCAAGCTGGCGTTCAGCACCTTCTGAAACGATTGTCGGGTCGCTGATTTCTCACCCATCGGTGATACGGGGAGATGCGACGCCCAACCAGATTCGGGCCCATTCCAAGAAGCGTTCCATGCGGCCTTGTCGCCCTTCCAATTGGCGAACCGCTTCTGCCAGGCAGCATTGGCCTTTGCACCCTTGGCCATGACGGCCTTGCGATACGGGAGCACGACCTTGTCGGGTGCGTAGAAGCTCTGGTCGGCCGGGATACCCATCGCGGTCTTGGTCTCAGCGACGTCGGCCTCGGTAAAGGGGTTGCCGTGCGCCTCATGATTGTCGGTCAAGCGCGGCGACGGGTAGCCAATGTGGCTACGCAGCACCACAAGAGACGGCTGATCGACCACACCTTTGGCCCGTAGAAGGGCGGCTTCGAGTACGTCACAGTCGTTGGCGACGTCGCCTATCTCATCCACATGCCAGCCGTAGGCCCGAAAGCGGGCGACCACGTCGTCGCTGCAGGACAGGTTGGTGTTGCCGTCGATGGTGATGTGGTTGTCGTCAAATACAACAACCAGTCGACCGAGCCCGAGGTGTCCAGCCAGCGACGCAGCCTCGTGGCTTATGCCCTCCATCAGACACCCGTCACCGGCGAATACGTAGATGTGGTGGTTCACGACATCGCCGCCAAAGCGGTTCCGCAGGTTCTGCTCGGCGATGGCCATGCCGACCGAGTTAGCAAAACCCTGACCGAGTGGACCAGTGGTCACTTCGACGCCGGCGGTATGGTGCACTTCGGGATGGCCCGGTGTACGCGAGCCCCACTGGCGGAACTGTTGCAGGTCATCGATGGTCAGCCCGTAGCCAGTGAGATGCAGCATCGAGTACAGCAACACCGACGCGTGGCCGTTCGAAAGGATGAAGCGATCTCGGTCTGGCCAGAGGGGATCGGCCGGGTCATGTTTCATCACCCGACTGAACAGCACGTGGGCGAGGGGGGCGAGAGACATGGCTGTGCCCTGATGGCCGGACTTGGCCTTCATAGGTGCATCCATGGCCAAGCCACGAATGATGCTGACAATGCGATCGTCGATGGATGAAGTCATCGGTACTCCAGAAAAGTGCGGGGACCAGCCAGGCTAGGCGGGCCGACGGGCACTGTGGGAGTGCGAGCGAAAGAGCGCCAACGAGGCGGTGAAACGGTGAAGGGCGTTTCGGCCGCCGACTGGACCAATTTCACCCGCACAAAAAAGGCCCGCGATGGCGGGACGCTGCGGTCCGTTCGAGGTAAGCACATCATCGATGATGGCCGCATCATGGTTTGGCGAACCGAACATAAACGAGCCACGACCGTTGCCGGTGAATATCAGTGCACCATCGGCCCGCACGTCTTGACTCAGGCCGGGGGGAGGAGGGTGAATGGCACCAGATGCCAGTCGCCCCGGTCGACTCGGCAGTGGGCGATCACTTGGCCATAGGTGTCGAATTCGAGTTCGGCTTTCACCAGGCGGTAGGTGAACTTGCCAGGTTCGACGGTGAATGGGCTGACATTTCGTGCGATTTCGACATCGCCACCGTCGATGGGACGTCGGTACGACACTTCGAAGACGGCCGAGCCGATTTGATCCGGCGGGCACCAGATCAGCGCATACAGATGCGGATCGATCGTGACCGGCGCGGGTGAGGGGGCTGCCATCGAGAACATGACACCGGTCAGGTCAATGCGAGACGCGGGCCCCGCGGCCTGCCGCATGTTGAAACCCTCAACGAAGAGGCACGAAACGATTTGCACCGATGCAGCGTAGTAGCTGGGCTACTTCAGCTTCACATGGTCGAGTCGAATGGACGCCTGGCCGAGCGAGCGGGCGAGGGCGATGAACCACCAGCCCGGGTCGACCTCGCCTTTGTTCAGGGCCAGACGCGCCGATGTCGGAGCAGCATGGTGGTTGTTGTGCAAACCCTCGCCCGCGGACAGCCACGCCAACCACTGCTGGTTCGTAGCGGAGTTTTCATACGGTCTACGCCCGAACCGATGGCCTGGCCCGTTCACCGCTCCGCCGATCAGCAGGTAGCTGACGGCGTGAACCACCGAGCCGACGAGCCCTGGAACCACACCCAGGATAGAGATGAGGGCGGCAATGCCGAGGGCGAGTCCGACAAGGGCATGGTCGAAGAGCACCCGATCCCAGGCGTCGCGGCGGATGTCCTTGGCGTACTTGCGAACGGTTTCAGGGTCTCGCGCCGCCCGTCGATAGAGCGCGGCGTTGGTGAGGAGCACCTTGCGCCAGCCGTGGATCTCGGGCGTATGGGGATCCTGCTCGGTATCGGTGAACGCATGATGCTTTCGATGCACCGCCACCCATTCCCGAGGCTTCATGCCGGTCGAAATCCAGATCACGAACCGGAAAACCCACGAAATACCCGGACGGTAGGTGAGAGCCCGATGGGTGAGCCCTCGGTGCAGGTAAATGGTGGTTACTAGGTTCGAGGCCTGCGTTACGGCCCATCCGACACCGACAGCAATCACAATCCGAATCATGAGTACGAAACCGTACCAGGCTGGCCTACCTACCAGTAGGTAGGCCAGCCAAGTATGCTGTTGCGCCGTGGCCATTGAGCACGTATCGACCCGGGAGTCGATCCTTTTGGCGGCGCAGAGATGTTTCGCCGACCATGGCTACGCAGCGACGAGTTTGAATGACATCGCGGCCGAGGTTGGCATTCGCAGGCCGAGCTTGCTGCACCATTTCGCCTCGAAAGAAGCGCTCTATGGCGAGGTCTTCGAGCGCAGCCTGTCTGATTGGATGGTGCGACTCGAAGATGCTGTTTCCGATGTCGGCGACGACGGCTGGGCGCTTCTGGATGCCGTGCTCAACGTGAGTGCCGACTTTTTCGTGGACAACCCCGATGTGGTTCGCGTGCTTCGTCGTGAAGCAATCGACGGCGGGGTCAACCTCGGCATCGATATGGGGGGCGTGCTCCAGCCGCTCTTCAATCGGGCCACCGCCTTCTTGAAACGCGAGATGGACGCCGGCACCTTCCGCCAGATGCAACCCGACTACGTGCTGCTCTCCGCGTATGGCGCGCTCCTCAGCTACTTCAGCGACGCCCCCCTGATCGCCGGCTTGATCGACGAAGATCCTTTGGGGGCCGAGCGTGTAGCCGGCCACATTTCGTCGCTGCGAGATTTGTACCAGGCAGCCCTTCGCCCAGGCTAAGGCATCGGGCCGCAGTGTCGGTCCGTGGACCGAACGGGCCGGTACGATGCTCAGATGCATTCCCCTACCAAGACGATGTCCGAAGCGTCGTCGAAACAACTGCTGTCGGCCTTCGGCATCACCGTGGCGCCGGAGCGGAACGTACCAAGCGCCGCGTTGGCTGCCTCTGCGGCTGAAGAGCTCGGCTTTCCCGTGGTGGTCAAGCTTTGTGGCGACCTCATCGCCCATAAGACCGAACGGGGCCTCGTCCGACTGGGCGTGGCGTCGGCTGCCGCCGTCTATGACGTGGCCGCCGATCTCCTTTCGAGAGCAACCGCCGAAGATGGCGAGGTCACTCTGCTGGTGGCACCTATGGTGCGCGGCAACCGTGAACTGATCGCCGGGATCGCCACCGATCCCCAATTCGGCCTGACCGTGATGGTGGGCGTCGGAGGAATACTGACCGAGGCTCTCGCCGACGTGGTTTTCCGACTGGTGCCCATCACGCGGCTCGATGCGGCCGAGATGCTCCAAGACATCGCTACCCAAGCTCTCCTCGGCCCGTTTCGCGGTGAACCTCCCCTCGACCGGGAGCGCCTGATCGATGTGCTTGTGGGCCTGTCGGACGCAGCCTTGGCTCATCCGGAGATCATTTCGATCGACCTCAACCCGCTGATCGTTGCCAACGGTGTGGCAATTGC
This sequence comes from Acidimicrobiia bacterium, assembly GCA_043744155.1. Taxonomy (GTDB): domain Bacteria; phylum Actinomycetota; class Acidimicrobiia; order Acidimicrobiales; family Ilumatobacteraceae; genus JANMCE01. The sequence continues at coordinate 30,855 of JAYTVF010000050.1, forward strand.
GGTCGACGCGCTCGTGGAAGTTGCTGTCGCAGCATGAGAACGACCTCGTCCTCGTTCGAGGCCTTGTTCAACCCACGCGGCGTGGTGGTGGTTGGCGCCTCGACGCACCCTGGAAAGTTTGGGTTTGTGGCGCTGCACAATCTGCTGGCCGCCGGTTATCAGGGGGCGATCTACGGTACGAATCTCGAGGCGGAAACCGTGCTCGACATCACGTGCGTCCGATCGGTCGACGAGCTTCCCGCTGGTAAAATCGACCTCGCATTCATCTGCACGCCGGCCAGCACAAACGCCAGTATCTTGCGGTCGTGCGCGGCCAAGGGCATCCGCGCCGCGTTTGTCACATCGGCCGGATACGGCGAGTCGGGGGA
>JAYTVF010000051.1:0-8044 GCA_043744155.1 Acidimicrobiia bacterium
GGCCCCTGGTCGGGCCAGTTCGCAGGTCGGCCTCGAGCTCGAGGCGATGGGGCGTAATCGGGAGCTAGCGGCCGGGTTGATATTGGCCGAACACGACGCGTAAGGCGTCGGAGATCTCGCCCAGCGTCGCGTCCGCCTGAAGGGCAGCCCGCATCGGAATCAGCAGGTTGTCGGTCCCCCGAGCCGCCTCGGTGACATCGGCCAAACGGGAAGCGACATCGTCGGCCGAGCGCCGGGCCTTGTAGGCAGCCAGGCGAGTGAGTTGGTCGCGCTGCAGCGCCGGATCGATCGGGAAGACCTCGGGGTCTGCGCCTTCGGGTTGGGCGAACTTGTTGACGCCAACGATGACCCGCTCATCGTCATCGATCGACTTCGTGTACTCATACGCGGCCTGCTCGATTTCATCCATCTGGAAGCCTTGCTCAATCGCCTCTACCGCTCCCCCAAGCTCATCGATACGCCGCAAGTAATCCCACGCGGCCGCCTCTACTGAGTTCGTGAGCGATTCGACGAAGTACGACCCACCCAACGGGTCAGGAGTGTCAACGATACCCGACTCATACCCGATGATCTGCTGTGTTCGCAGCGCGATCTTGGCTGCATTTTCGGTTGGCAGGCCAAGGGCCTCGTCGAAGCCATTGGTGTGCAAGCTCTGCGTGCCACCCATGACGGCCGCGATCGATTGTATCGCCACTCGGACGATGTTGATCTCAGGTTGCTGCGCTGTCAGCGTCGAGCCGCCGGTCTGCGTGTGGAATCGCAGCAGCGTTGAGGCCGGATTCTTTGCGCCGAATCGCTCGGTCATGATGGTGAACCACATGCGACGGGCGGCCCGATACTTGGCGACTTCCTCGAACAGGTTGTTGTGGGCATTCCAAAAGAAGCTCAGTCGAGGCGCGAAATCATCCACGTCCAAACCCGCTGCGATCGCAGCCTCTACATAGGCGATGCCGTTGGCGATCGTGAACGCGATCTCCTGTACCGCCGTCGAGCCAGCCTCTCGGATGTGGTATCCCGAGATCGATATCGTGTTCCAACGCGGGATGTTCGTCTGGCAGTAGGCGAAGATGTCCGTGATCAGGCGCATCGACTGCCGAGGCGGGTAGATATAGGTACCGCGGGCGATGTACTCCTTCAGTAGGTCATTCTGAATGGTGCCTCCGGCAATCTCCTTTGAGGAAACACCCTGTTCTTCGGCCACGAGTTCGTACATCAGGAGCAAGATGGCAGCCGTCGAGTTGATCGTCATCGACGTCGTCACTTTGTCGAGCGGCAGACCAGCCAACAGCAGGCGCATGTCTTCCATCGAGTCGATGGCTACGCCTACTTTACCGATCTCGCCTTCGGCCCGAGGATGATCCGAGTCATATCCCATTTGCGTCGGCAGATCGAAGGCGCAGGACAGACCCGTTTGCCCTGCTTGCAGCAAGAACTTGAATCGCTCGTTGGTGGTTTGAGCCGATCCGAAGCCCGCATACTGACGCATCGTCCAGAGGCGTCCCCGGTGCATCGTCGGATACACGCCGCGCGTGTATGGCGGCTTGCCGGGATCTCCCAGTCGTACCGCGGCATCCCAGCCCTTGAGATCATCCTCTGTGTAGAGCGGCTTTACTTCGATACCCGAATCGGTGCGCTTACCCTCGTTCGCCATGCGCGAATCGTACGACCACCGCGACCGAGAAGCCATCCCCATCCCCCTCCTGTTCGCAAAAGCAGACTCACGCACAGGAACGCTGCAGGAGCAAGAGTAAGAGCCCAACCCGACCTACCCGACCTACCCGACCTACCCGACCTACCCGACCTACCCGACCTACCCGACCTACCCGACCCGACCCGACCTACCCGGGCGGGGCGGGGCGGGGCGATGCGCTGACGGCGGCGAGGCGGCTTGCTACGGTGGCGCGTCCTATACCGGTCAGTGTCACAAGGAGTCAACGAACATGGCTGTACTCGTTACCGGCGGCGCCGGCTATATCGGCTCGCACACTGTCAGGGCGCTGCGAGAAGCGGGTCGGGCTGTCGTCGTTTTCGACAGCCTCGAGTTCGGCCATCGGGAAGCGGTTCCGGGGATACCGTTCGTTCAGGGCGACATCGCTGACGCCGACCTCATCATCGATACGATCCACCGCTACGACATCGATGCCATCATCCACTTCGCCGCCTACAAGGCTGCAGGCGAATCGATGGAGCACCCCTCGCGCTACTTCGACAACAACGTCACCAAGGGTCACGCCCTGTTGAAGGCTGCTCGCGACGCTGGCGTTACCAAAGTTGTCTTCTCCTCGACCGCGGCAGTCTACGGCACTCCCGATTCGGTGCCCGTCGATGAGTCCGCGCCACTGCACCCGGAGAATCCCTACGGCGAGTCGAAGCTGATGTTCGAGAAGATCCTCCAGTGGTTCGACCGCTGCCATGGGGTTCGCTCGGTAAGTCTGCGCTATTTCAACGCCGCCGGTGCCTCAATGGAGGGTGGACTCGGTGAAGATTGGACGGTCACGCTCAATTTGGTTCCTATCGTGATGAAGTCCGCCTTGGAACGCCGCGGACCAGTCGAGGTGTTCGGCACCGATTACCCCACCCCCGACGGCACCGGCATCCGCGACTACATTCATGTCGACGACCTGGCCGCCGCCCACTTGCTGGCCCTTGACTACCTCGATAACGGTGGCGCAACGTCGGCAATAAACCTTGGCACCGGCGTCGGTTCAAGTGTTCGCGAAGTGCTCGACACCACGTCGCGGATTTCGGGCGTGCGAGTCCCCCAGATCATCTCGCCCCGTCGTCCGGGTGACCCGTCGCGGGTATTCGCCGACAACACCAAGGCCAAACAACTGCTCGGCTGGGTTCCGGTCTATGGCCTTGAGCAGATCATTCAGAGCGCCTGGACGTGGCATTCCACCCATATCGACGGCTTCAAGAGCTAAGCCGCATCGGCCTCTCGCCCATCCGTCAGGGTGATGGTCCGCGCGTCGTCATCGCGCCACGACCTCGTTCCATCCGTCCAAGTGATGGCCGGATACCGGGCGCTGGGTTCGACGACAAGGTGTGTCGTAGATGTCGGAAGCACAAAAGTGAATGTCACCTTGGCGGTCGTGTTGCGTGGCACGACCAGCAGTCTGCCGATAACGGTCGTAGGCCCATCGGCTCCCTTCACGATGACGGGGGCGTTGTCGGAAATGCGTACATCCGTGGCTGCGAGCGGCACGTGCAGCGTGAGATATCCCACGTAGTCGCCGTACTTCACCCGAGGCAGCACTGACCCTGCTACGTAGAGCGGTTCTCCATCGGGCACGTTGCACGACACCGATATGTCCACGGTCACGACCCGATGGCCCGCATCCCGCTGGTCAACGGAAAGCGTGGCGTTGGTACGCACGAACCAATCGAGCTTGTTCGAAGACTCGTTCTGGAGCGCCACGAATACCGAATCCGGGGTCAGGTCGCCGTCGGCACCTAGCGCCGAGAACGCCGTTCTTTGGGCGTCGACTCGCGACCACAGCAGCAGGTGTCGACCTGCCACCGCCTCACTCAAGGCTCGGGCCAGTCGCGCAAGGCTGCCCGTTGACGACAGCAAATCCGAAACGATCACCCGCGAGGCTTCTCCGAGCCTCGCCTCACGCTGGCGATGATCGACCGTCGTGTTCGGTTCCTCGCCTACGTACTGATCGTGCATCAGTTCGGGAATCACCTGATCGGGCTGAAGGGCTCGTGGGTCACTGAAGTTCCCGTGCGCCTCCGCCAACTTTTGCAGCCCAACGATGTCGATCATCACCACGCCATCCACTGGCTTGCCGGTCGCCGCTGAATACTGGGCAGCCAACATCGGGCCTGTCACGGGAAACAGAGGTGACGGCATGCTTCGATTGATCGAATCCTGAGGGGTCGCAAAACTCCACAGGGGTTGCAGCTCGGGCGGCAACTCGACCGCTCCCGCCGGAACTTTGATGTCACTCGCCCATACAAAGGTACCGACATCGATCTGACCTTGGGTGATGTCCATGGTGGCTGTGGCTAAGGGCAACCCCGAGCCGGCTGCCATCTGCGCGTTGTTGGCCGCGACCAACAGTAGGTGGCTCGGCCCCGCGAACAACGATTCCAAACCCGGCAAGGCTGCCTGAGCCCGGATGAGCGGCGCGCGAGCCGATTGAAGTTGCAAGGCAAACTCTGCGTGGGCCTTGGCCAGCGTCGGCAACAGACCAGACGAAGGGCCGAGATCGGCCTCATCAATGACCGCCCGGAGCTGCGAAGTCGTCCGTCCCAACGCTCGCAAAAGATCCAAGCGCGACATTCGACCACGCTCATCCGGGCCGAACTCGTTGCCGGCAGCGATCACCGCGTCGAGAATGCGACGAGCCGAGCCTGTGAGCGACCCGATCGAAGCAATCTGTGTGCCGACCAGGGGCGCAGCGCGCAACGGTGCGAGCCAGGGTGAAGCGATGTCGCGTTGCGCTCTGCCGAGCTCGGCCCGGGCCACCGTCAGCTCAGCGACGTCGCCATCCAACATTGTTTGCAATGCCGCAGGCCCGTTGAACGACTGCAGCGTCGTCCTGGCCGACAGCGTGTGTGCTCGAACAGACAGCCCGAGATGCGCGCACCATCCGCCCCAAGCCAGCACTCCCCCCGCAAAAAAAGCGATACCGATCCAGGCGAGTTGACCAAAACGACGGTGATCTCGGGTGCACGCGTCAGCGTCTCTGTTCGTCATGAGGTGCCGAACCCGATCAGGTTGCCCTCTTGCAGCAGACGCAACACCTCCATCTCGGCGAAGCGGCCAGCCTCATCTTGTCCGATGGCCAGGGCCACATGATCCTGTACCGACCCGATATCATTGACTGCTTCGTCCAAAAGTACCGTGATGGCCGACTCGCTGTTCAGCGCCCGCTCGTAGGCCCGTCGTACACCACGGGCATGAGCAGCAATAACCTTGCAAACCTCGGCTTGCTCCTCCATGCGACGAAGGAGATCATCGGCGAGCGGCTCGAGCGGCCGAAGCTGAGATACCTCAATCTGACCGAGCCCCTCATCTCCCGCAAGGCCGGCCATCTCGGCGCGCAAATCGCGCACCAGGCGCGACTGTGCCCCTAACCTTTTCAGTAGTTCATCGTTGGCCATGGCACCTACCCGAAGCCACCGGTGGTGACCAGGAGAATGTGGCGACCCGAAGTGCATCAAGTCGATCCGAGATTTGGCGGCGAGCCTCAAACAGATGGCGCTGCGCATCGTCGTAGCGGTCATCAATCGCACCAAGCGCTGGCCCCGATGACTCCACGGCCCGTACCGCTTGGCGCGATTGGTTCATCAGCGCGTCAGTTGCGTCATGTTGCTGTTCCGCCAGACTGGTTGCGCGCTCGAGCTGTTGACGTGCATCGCGGACCAGATCCGAAGCCAGCTGCGCCGACCGCATCCCATCGACGAGATCGCGCATCGATCGTTCCACCAAGTCGTATGCCCGTTCGGTCATGGACAACGCCGTTAGCGACCGCTCCAGCCGTGCCGATGCCTCAGCCATGTCTCGTCCCGCCGCCGTTTCTGCCACCCGAGCCTGGGCCAAGAGCTGCGCTAATGTCGGAGTGTCACCGGTTGGCGATCTCCGCCCGGTGCGTGCCCGCCGACGTCGCGGATGTTTGTCGGTATCCTCCGCCGCCTTACGTGCACCAAGTTTCTGCACAAGCCGTTCCGCCTTTGCATGCTTCAAGGTCGCGAGCGTCAAGCCCTCGCGCTCATGATTGCCAACCATCGTCCACGACCGAATGGCTTCTTGAACGATCCGTTCAGAATGACGCCAACTGTCGTGCCGCTGCCGCAAGCGTTGCTCGGCTCGGGCGGTGAGTCGAGCCACCGAGTCGAGCTGAGTCGACACCTCAGCGATCTCGTTGTCGTGCCGCTGTCCGAGGTTCACGGCACGAGCCGCTTCACGCGTGGCCACCGTTACCATCTCGGTCGCGGCACGAGTCTGCAGCCGCCCCTCGGCCTGGGCTGCTTGCGCATAGGCCGACCATCGGTCGAGCTCGTCGTGTAGATCTTGTCCCGCGACAAGAGCGCGAGAGACCTGCCGGGAAGGCGGGGTCGCTACGACCGGCGTGGACACGACCGTGTCAGTCAAGACGGCCCGCCAGCTGCCTCACCACTGCCGCGAGCTGATCAATGAGCGCGCTGCAAGGCGGAGCAAGACCCGGGCCACTGGCGAGATCGTCGCCGCTCGCAACGGTGTAGGGCTTGAACCGCGTTGCAAACTGCCGGTGACTATCAAACGCCAAGGCGGCGATGGGCCGCTGTCCATCGGACTGCAACCGAGATGCCCCCCCAGATCGGACCAAAACGAACGAATCGTCTTCGGACATCTGCAGAACCACCCGATGACGCACGTTCTGGTGCACGGTTCGATCTGTGAGCACACTTCGCAATACTCCGAGCGATGTCGCACCCACGATGACATGCACGCCAACGGATGGTCCGGCCGCCAACACCTGACGAAGCCGAGCGCCAAGAGGTGTTTCCAGTGGGCCGAACTCGTCAGACACCCGCTGCAAGCCCCCGACTCGATCAGGCTGATTCAACACCAACAAGATCGTTGGTTCATCCAACAAGTCGGCCTCATACAACTGCGAGCGCCGATAGATCTCACCGTGCGCATCCTGCAGGAACGGGTCGAGTTCGTGCGAGTGGCGTCCGACTTGAACGTCGTATCCGATCGAGCTGAGCGCTCGCCCCGTGACCGAGAGGGCATCCGACCACGGCGTACGATCGACGCTACGGTCATTCACCCAGATCCTGAGCGAGCCGGGCGGCTCTACCAGCGCAGCGCTGGCGATGGCAGCGGCCAGCAAGGCCACCCGGGTTTCGTGTGCTTCACCAATGACGAGCATATTCTCCGACGGTCGGCGACGCAGGACCAACGTGGTGTGCCCACGCACGTTGAATTCCTGACCAAGAAAGAATGGGATCGGACGCTCTGCGGCAAGCCAGTCGACGACTCCCAGACCGCCGCGATCGGCCGCACCTCGAGCAAGTGCCTCCATCCGATAGCTATCAGGCCAGGATCCGGCCAACAACAGTTCGCGAACATGAGGATTTTCGACGAACTCGGGCTGAGTCTCACCATGAAAGACCACCGTTGGAGCACGGAACGAGCCGTGAGACGACATGACCGCCTTATGGGCGAGCGCTCGGACGATTTCATCTCGGCGATGGGCCTCCAGCATTGCGGCCTTCCCGCCGATGTTCGCTTCGTCGTCTCCAGCACGTTCGTTCATGACCAGTCGCCCGACGCGGTCGCAGGTGGCCGAAATCATGCGGCGACCTTTGAGGCCGAAGTCGGACAAGGTGGTCACGTCGGCTTGGGCAAGCTGCATGGCGATGCGCAGGTGCATGTTGCCGAAGATGTCCGCACGATGCAACATGCCAGCAGTGTCGAACCGTTGCGATGCCAACAGCATGTGAATGCCAGAGCTGCGGCCCTGCTGTGACAGCCGAAGCAGGTTTGCCGATGCTTCGCCATCTCGATCGCCGTCGAAGAGTTGCTGATACTCATCAACGATCAGCAAAATTCTGGCCATGTTTCCCTCGGGCTGGCCTCGCTGTCGATAGCCGGGCAAGTCGACAACACCGTTGCGGGAAAAGACGGCGTTTCGTCGGCTCATCTCTGTGACTGCATCGGCGAGAACGCTGCGCGACATCGCAGGGGACGTACGAAGAGACACGACCGCGGCATGGGGAAGGTTGACGTAGGGCTGGAACTCCACCCCGAACTTGCCGTCGATCAGGTGGAACCGCAACTCGTCTGGGCCGTATCGGATTGCCAGAGCCGTGATGAGGTTGTGGAACAGGGTCGACTTTCCGGCCCCTGGCATAGCACCCAGAACCCCGTGAACACAGGGCCGTTGCTGCCACTGATCTGTGCCGAACCAGACCTGCAACGGTTCATTTGCGCCGAATAGACCGATGGGCGCGGTGATGAGTTGCTCACCGCTTTCCTGCCACCACTCGACTTCGGGGATCTGATTCAGTTCGTCCCAGTTGATGGGTTTGTCCCGAGGTGGCACCG
>JAYTVF010000052.1:0-8023 GCA_043744155.1 Acidimicrobiia bacterium
CGACCAAGAGCTGCTCGGGTTGCGTATTTTTGCCGAACTCGATTCCGAGACCACCGCCCGTGTGCTCGGTAAACGTCCCGGAGCAGTCCGGATGGCGCAGGCTCGAGCCCTTGGCCGACTTCGGGTCACGCTGCGGGAGGCAGCCGGATGAGCGACGACAAACTTTTCGATCAGTTGACGGACGCGCTCGACATGCGCGTTCCCGAAATTCCCGCCGGCCGGATCGATGCCGTGCGGGCCGCGGCTTTGCGACGACAATACGAAGGGCGAAGTGAAACGTCGGGCGTCGGCCAGACGGCGGCGTCGCGCCGCTCCCTTTTGGTGTCAGGCGCTGCCGCCCTACTTGGTGCCGTCGGCGGGGCCGTCGCCACCAACGTGTTCCGTGACGACCCGCAGACCGCGGCGGCACCCCCGACGTCGGGCCCGTCCCCGACCACGACCGGCACCACCGCTCCGAGCCAGCAGCCCCCGACCAGCAGCACGCCGACCTCGGCCACGGGCACGCCGACCACCGCCCCGGCACCCCCGCCCACCGCCGTGGCCGGACCACCCACCGAGGCGCTTTCATTCGTGCCCGGCTCCGCGGCGATTTCGGGTGCCACTCTGGCCGGGAAGGTGATCAACCACACATGGGGGGTCGAGCTCTTACTCGATGCCACTGGGTTGGCAGTCGGGGCTTCCTACCGAGTCGTCTATCTCGACACCGACGACACGACGCTGGAGGCGGGTGGGTTCGTCGGGACTGCCATTGCGATCCATTGCCGCTGCAACGCCGCCCTACTCCGCCCCCGCATCAAGGCGATCGAGATACGCGACAGTGCCAACGCCGTGGTCTCGCGCGCTCAGTTCTAGGTCGATCTGCCGCACCGCTTACGCCAGCTGCCCGGCGGCGACGATTCACGCCCATTCAGTGCACTATTCCAGAGCCGGGCGGGACAGCGGAGGCCGAGGCAGCGGTCGCGGTCGTTGGCGACGGCGACCCGGGTTTTTTGGCGAAGCCGGTGCGGGTCATTTCCCCCCAGACCTGAGGAGTCTTGCGAAGCGACTTGAGTCGCCACAACAACGTGAACTGGCGATATCCAAACTGTGAGATGAGCGCAAACCACAGCAGCCGGGCCAGGTCGCGCGGCCGCTTGTATTGGCCCAGATAACGGTCGGCTGCGAAGACGGCGGTGAAAGTGATCAGCGTACCGAGCAACTGGCAGGCACTGAATAGGCTGAGGGCTGCCTGTCCATTGAGTCCGCCCGTAACAGCGAGTACCAACAGCATCACCATCCCGCTGGCTTCGAGCGGTACGGCAACCCACTCGAACAGCAGCAAAAAGGGAAGGGTGATCATGCCGAGTCGCCCGTACCGTCGGCGACCGATCATGACCTTGTTCGCCTGTAGGACCTGGCGCAGGCCGCGATGCCAACGCACCCGCTGTCGTTCAAGTATGACTCTGGTCGACGGTAGCTCCGTCCACACGATGGCTTCGGGAACTTCCAACATGGTGTACGGCTCGCCCAGTTCGAGGAAATGCCGGTGCACACGCATGATGAGGTCCATATCCTCCCCCAGGTGTGGATGCGTCAGCCCGTTCACGGCCAGAACCGCATTCCGGTCATACACGCCAAAGCCGCCAGAGATGTTCGGCAAGGCACCGAGCACACCCATGCCAGGCTTGAACAACAAAAAGCTGGAGATGTACTCGATGAGCTGACAGCCGACCCAGTAGTTCATCGGCACCGGCGCATCGATGACCCGGCCGTTGTCCACCGACATGCCGTTAGCAGGCAGCAACGTCACCCCGGCGCCGACAACGCGAACGGGTGAGTTCACCACCTCGACCATGACTCGCAGCAGCGCGTCGGGTTGGGTGATCTCGTCGGCATCCATGATCACGATCCAGTCGTGGCGGGCGAGGTTGATACCGCAGTTCGCACCGTCGGCCTTTGCGCCCGACGGTTCCTTGTCCACCACAACGACCTGCAGGTCACGGTGGCGGTACATCGCTCGAACGTCCTTACAGGCAATCGGTCCTGGCGTCGGCGCATCCTGGCGAGTGAGCCCAAACTCCTCGACCAATACCTCAATCGTGCGGTCTTTGGAGCCATCGCTGACGACGATTACTTCCAGGTTCGGATAGTCCGAAATTAGCGCCGAGTGCACCGTTTCAACGATCACGACCTCTTCGTTATAGGCCGGCATGATGATCGAGACCCCGGGGAGGCGGTCACGTACGAGGTCGCGTTCATACGCGTTCGTAGATGGCCGGCCGCGCGCCAGCTCTCGCAGACTCAACGCCGCAATGGCCAACACAGCGAGGTAGTACACGGTCGAGTACCCGAGGACGGTTACCAGCGCCAGGTTGAGAATGCGCAGGACGCGAGAGATCACCGAGCCGATACGAGCGAGCCCCTTGCGATTTCGATGCCGTCCATGGTGAACATGTCGTCCTCGGTGTTGCTGGCCCAGAGCGCCACGCGGGCAGCTTCGACCGCTGCGGCGTCTTGGCCGTCGACCACCGCATCCAGCACCGCTATGCCATTGGGTAGTTGCATCAGCGCCTCGGCGGCGGCGAACCGGACGGATCGATCGCTATCGCCGAGCGCTCCAGCGAGGGCAACGGCCGACGAGGCCCGGCCGACCCGGCCAAGGCCCCTGGCTGCCGCCCGGCGCACCGCTGCGATGTCAGCAGACAACAGACCAATCAGTGGCTGGGTGAGACGAGCCGGCAGCGGCTCGGCCCGATCCAGCACGGCGTTGAGTCCGGCGAGGGCAATGTCTTGGTCAGGGTTCTCGATGGCGGCATGCAGCACGGTCAGCGCGGCGGGTGAAGTCATCTCACCGAGCAGGGTGACCAGTGCTGAGCTGGCCGTCCATTCTTCGACTCGGCGGACGATGGCGCCACTGTGGGCCGGTAGCCGATCAACGACATGCACGAGCAGGTTGGCGGCCCAAACACCTTGCTGTTCGACCAGGCCGAGCAAGACGCCGACCGCGGTGTCCGGGTCGATGGCAACCAGCGAGCGACAGGCGGCGATGCGCACGCCCTCATCCTCATCAGAGGCGCACTCAATGACTTCGGCTCGAAGCGCGACCAGACCGAGGGACCCGACGAACTCGAGCGCCCTGCGACGCTGCGACGCTTCGGCACCGGATAGTTCGGCTCGAAGCCAGTCGGCAGCGGCGTTTGAGACGGCGGTGGGCCACAAAGGAAGCTCGCCCTCGGCCCGTCGGCAGAGGGCTGCCATGGCGTCGATCGTCGATGCCGGCGACTGGCGCACAAGGGTGGCGAGACGAAGTGTGCCATCAGCGTTGCCGTCTAGAAAGGCGGACGTCAATGCGGCGACCTCATCCCAATGGAAGGTCGTAACCGAGGTCGGGACCGAACGTCGCAGAATGGCACGAGCAAACCCAACCACGATGCCAGCCGATGCTGCGCCGGCGATAAGCCACGATCCATCTACCAGGAGTGTTGACACGCAGAGATAATCGGCGCGGTTCGAGGGCGGACGACCAACCCGACTATGTCCCCAAACAATCTTGAGGCTGTCTGGAGAACCTGAGGAAATTTCAATGATCGAGTAGATCATCGGGCCGGGGCTCGCCGCATTCGACGCAACCGACGAACCACTTCAAGGACGAATACCGCCACGGCAACCACAGCAACCCCGATGCCGAAGAGGCGCAACACATGCGACAACAAGCTGCCTGATCCTGTTGTGACGGTCGAACGGTGAACGGGCTCGTGCACCCATGCGACCGATTGCGTCCCTGAAGGATCGGCGACGAGCACATCGCCAGTCAGGTCGGCCCAACCCCGACCGCGGGCGATGAACGAATCCAGAATCGAGCGCACGGCGTCGGAGGATGTGGCGCGCACCACCAAGAGACGACTTCCGTTCGTATTGGCCACAAATGCCGCAGAGCCCAGGGGCCATGCATCCTTGTCAGCCTGGTCGACCGCTTCGCGGGTGAGCCCCGGCCCAATGACGGTGACACCGGTGCCTTCCCACGCGAATGCATCGAACTGCAGCGTGCGACTGTTGGTCGTTTGCATCGATACAGCCAAAGAAGTAGCGACATCCAAATTCGCACCGTCGCTTCGCACCGTTATGTCGATGGGTCTGGTGTTCCACGCGGTCGAGAGCGCGGCAAACCCGATGGGCTCCTGCCCGCTCGATGACGTGATGCCCGTTGACCCGGCATCGAGTTCAAGGGTGAGTCCGCCCGGCGTGCAGGCTTGAGCCCCAACCCGTTGGGCCTCGACGGTGACGACAGCTCGGGGCTGTTGCAGCAAGTTTCGGCCCGGCACGTTCACCTCAAACGAGCCGTCGTCCTTGGGCGTCGAACGACGCACGATGTCACCGTCGAGTCGGGTCGTGAGAACCACCGATCCCGAGTTGCTGAGCATTTGCACCCGACCCCGCAGGTCGAGGTCGATGCGGTCGAACGGGGCACTGAATTGCGCCTGTTCCAGTACGACGCTGACCGTTGCCCTGCGCTGATCTTGTACCGAGAGACCTCGAGGAACAGCCTGCTTGAGCGTGAACGAGGATGAGAGTGTGCTCGCATCGGCCCGTTTCTCAACGACGGAGGCGGGCAGCCATGCATCGGTAGCCAGACTGAAGCGCGGGTCGTCGAGACGGCTCGCGGCTAGGGCCAGCCCGGCATCCGCTCCGGTAATCAACAACACACCGTCGTCGAGCTTGAACCCGGCCTCGCCACCCGGCCGCACCTCGATGATGCGCTCGAACGGGGAGGCCGAAGCGGCTGGACGTTGGGTAGTGACCTGGATCACCGGGATATGGGCCCTGTACTTCCGCACGAGAGCCGCCGCAGCACCCAGGGTTGCGCCCGATGATCCGTTTGCGCTGGTGGAGGGCGCAACGATGGTGACGCGGTCGAGCACCGTTGGGAAGAAGGCTCCGACGCGGCGCGGGGTCTCCGGCATGCCATCGAACTGCACTTCTAGGTCGGAGACGGTTGGCGCCTGCGGGTCCGCTGCACCCGCGCATTGGCTCGATCCCGACGCAACAACTTCCAAAGTCAGACCCACCGCGCCGATGAGCGGTGGCAGCTTCAGATCGAAGAGCCCGTCCTGGTCCAGCTTTACCGACGCCTTCTTGTCACCGGCCGTTAGGCGCAGGGTGACCAGAGCGCCAGCGCTACCATGGAGGGTGCCGGTGAGGGCTGCGGTTGTCAGCCCGGCGGGAACGGGAACGTCGAGTTCTACCACACCGTCATCGGCCGCAATGGCGGTGACGTTGCCTGCGTTTACGAGCGGCAACGTCCACGATGGCGCGGCCTGCGCGTGGGTCGCAGGCAGAGCGAAGGTGGCGAGGCAAACCATGGACAGAGCGGCTCTCCATGCCCCCAGGCCCTGTACGGCGCGATGTACCACGTTGGATACGTCGGACAGCCCATACCGAAGTTGATCAAAACCGGTAAGTCACGCAGTAGATCCTTCGGTCGAGACCTCTGCTGCCAGCGGCTGACAGGTCGGGCACCAGTAAGTGCTCCGTGGCGTTTTCGCCCCGGCGGGCGAGAGCTCTATCGCATTTTCACACCGTCGACAGCCGAGATGGAAGCGCCCATACACGTAGGTGCGGCCAGTCTCGTTGTCGCTTGTCGTCACCCGAAATGGCCTCGCCCGGTTCGCCAGCAGTTGGCGATGGCCGATCAACCACACGCGACGCAACTCATCGTCGGACAGCGTCCCGATTGGTGCAAACGGATGGATGCCGGCGATGAAGAGCGTCTCGCTCTTGAAAACATTGCCGATACCAGCGGCGACGGATTGGTCGAGCAGCAGATCGGCGACCAAACGTTCGGGCGGTGATAGCCGAGAGCGACGCATCACCTCGTCGATGTCGGTTGCGTCGTCACTGAGGTCGGGGCCGAGATGGTCGACGGGGCTGCCGCTTCCATCCCGAATGAAGGTTTGGATGGTGGGTGCCGCGAAACAGAGTGCGTGGCCGAGATCGGTGGAGATCACGACGCGGAGGCGAGGATTGGTCGGGATCGCGACCTCCGCGCCGATAGCCCGCCACGAACCAGTCATGCCGAGATGCGTATCTAGCGTGAGATTGCGATCAAACTCGATCAACAGATGTTTGCCGATGGCATCAACGCGTTCGATCCGTTGGCCGGCTCGCGGCCGGTAGCCGCGCAGCATGCGAAACCAGACCGACCGCACGATTTGGTCCTCCAAAATCGGAGCCAGCAGGGCCTCGGCGCGGCGAAGTGAGTCTCCTTCAGGCATCGCCATCTCGGCAGTCTTCGATAGCGGCAGACTGCCAGAAGAACGACCTCCCGTGGGTAGAAAAAGCATCGATCGCGGCAAATCTTTTCCAAATTGCGCGCGAAATGTAACTCTTTGTGAGGATACCGGCGCTCGTTGCAGGACTACAGTGATTCTGTGTAGCGATGTGGCAAGGACGGGAAAGGGCCGGGGGATAGATGGCGATCGATGGCCTCTCAAGTAAGCGCCGCGCCAGCTATGAACCGCGTCGTCTTCGAGACACGCCCATCGTGGCAGCCGAGTCGGTTGAGGGCTACGGCGCCATCTTCAACGCTGGCGTCGTGCACCACGATGGCCGCTATCACCTGTTCGCTCGTGGTATTCGATCGGGGTATCGGCGCAACACCGGTGAAGGTGCCCGCTTCATCGATTACCTCTCCGATGTGCTGGTTTTCACCTCGGAGGATGGCCTTGACTACCGGTTCGAGTACGTATTGGCCACGAGTTCGCCCGACGACGTGTTTTGCTTCGAGGATCCTCGAGTGCAGTTGGTGACCAGTGGCGCTGAATCGCACTGGATCATGACCTACACCAACCTGCCAGCACCCGACAGCGGCCTCCCCTGGCGTATCGGGGCACACCGCCTCTGCTACGACGGTGTGCGATTTCAGCTTGACGGCCCGACCGGCTCGCTGCTCGGCCCAGTGGGTATCGCCAATAAAGACGGCGTCATCTTCAATCTCAGCGATGGGCGGGTGGCCATGATCCACCGCATCCACCCCGACATGCAGGTGGCGGTCTTCGATTCTCTCGATCACCTGTGGCATGCCGGCTCCGAGTACTGGGACGATCACGTTCGAGACCTGCACCAGCACGTCATCATTTCGCCGGTGCCAGGCGCCCTCGGCGTGGGGGCCGGAGCCCCGCCCGTGTTGACCGCCGAAGGACTTTTGCTGTTCTTCCACGAGCGCAACGCCGCAGGCACCTACACGATGAATGTGGCGCTTCTCGATCAACACAATGGTCAGGTGCGCTCGCTGCTCGAGGACGCCATCTTCCGACCCGAGCTGCATTGGGAGTTGGAAGGCGATGTTGACGACGTGGTGTTCGTGCAAGGCGCGCATCGCCGACCAGACGGCATGATCTACCTCACCTATGGTGCTGCGGATCGGGCAGTCGGTGCCGCAGTCGTCTCAGAGGCCGAACTGTTGTCAGCGCTTCGCCGAGTGAAGGTCGCCGCCTAGGCGCGCAGGAGCCGAGCGTTGTCCGCACGCCGTCCGGCGAGAGCCAGCAGGACCAGAGCGGCCTGGTCGAGGTCGGCTGGCCCCTCTACGTACTCAGGCCACTCGACGGTGACGGTTCGCGCGTCGCAGCTCGTGAGATGAACGGTGGGGTTGGCTGACCGGGTCGTCTCGCAGGATTGGCTGCCGAAGCGACGACTGAGGCCGCACGCCGACATCATCCGG
Organism: Acidimicrobiia bacterium; assembly: GCA_043744155.1. GTDB lineage: Bacteria > Actinomycetota > Acidimicrobiia > Acidimicrobiales > Ilumatobacteraceae > JANMCE01. The sequence goes on from JAYTVF010000052.1 coordinate 7,697, forward strand.
GAAACGCCCATCATCATCGGCCCACACGACCTGGTGAACCCGTGGCAGCCCGATGGTGACGCGGTCACGGCTCTGGTAACTGAACCAGGCGGCCATGCGGCTGGGGTCGGTGAGCAGCCATTCGTCGGGAACATCGAGCAGGCGCACCTGCGCTCCGCCCACGGCAAGCGGGCGGTCAAGTGGCTGAGGCCGGCCGGTCAATTCCGCCCCCGCCAGGTGGTTCAGGGCCAACTGCGCGTCACCCGGATTTAACCCCAAAAGAACGAATTCGGGCAGACCCCAGCGCGAAAGACCGACGGTGTACATCCATGGCTGTTCGGCGGCCGG
>JAYTVF010000053.1:0-2440 GCA_043744155.1 Acidimicrobiia bacterium
ATTTATCGATGTGCTCGATTCGTACGGCCTCGGTGGCCGAATGACTCGTGGCCGGGCCTATGCCCGCAAGGGCCAGGTCGTGTCGCTCGATGTCTCAACTGGTTTGCTGAGCGCAGAGGTGCAGGGGTCGAGAAGCCGGCCTTACCGCGTTACGGTGAAGATCTCGGTTCCCTCGGCTGCGCAGTGGGGCACCATCGCAGGCGCGCTACAGGCGCGGCTGGGCTTCGCCGCCCGACTGTTGGCTGGAGAGGTACCCGCTGACCTCGAGGAGGTCTTCTCCTCCGCCGGATCGCGGCTCTTCCCCGCACGGTGGAGCGATCTGAAGGCCGTTTGCAGCTGCCCCGATTGGGGTGATCCCTGCAAACACCAAGCTGCCGTGCTCTATGTCTTGGCCGACCAACTCGATCATGATCCCTGGCAGCTTTTGGTGTGGCACGGGCGCAGTCGCGAGGACATTCTCGCCCTTTTCGCCGGCGAGGCGGGCGGTGGCCCGGGCGCGACCGATGAGATTGCACCATGGTGGCCGCTGCGCCCCGACGCTCGGATGGGTGGCGACACCAGCCCACCCATCCCAAACGGTGAGCCATCTGAGCCTCGCCACGCCGTGCTCACACGGCTCGGAGACCTGGATGCCACCGTGAACGGCATCCCCGTCACCACTCTGATTCAGCGCGCCTATGGGCTGATCTATTAGCCCGAAATCGTCAAGCCGGCCTGGCCGTTTCATTCGCCCGACCTGGCCGAGTTTGCGAACGGGACCAACGATCCCGGCAGATCGAGCGAATGAAACGAGGCGACCTTAGGGTTGTTTGGCGATTTCCGACAGGAACTCGGCGTTGGTGCGGAAGGTCTTGAGTCGGTCGGTCAACAGCTCGAGACCGGCTGCGCCCGACCCACCTTCGGCCATGCCGTGCAGCACCTTGCGCAACTTCCAAACCAGTTGCAACTGCTTACGATCGAACAGCAGCTCCTCGTGCCGGGTGGAGGATCCATCGACATCGATGGCCGGGAAGATCCGACGCTCGGCCAGCTTGCGGTCGAGCCGCAACTCCATGTTGCCGGTGCCCTTGAACTCTTCGAAAATGGCGTCGTCCATACGGCTGTTGGTGTCGACCAGTGCCGTGGCCAGGATCGTGAGCGAACCGCCCTCTTCAACGTTTCGCGCCGCCCCGAAGAACTTCTTTGGCGGGTACAGGGCGCCGGCATCAATGCCACCCGACATGATTTTTCCGGTGGCGGGCGCCGCCAGGTTGTACGCCCGGGCCAGGCGGGTGATGCCATCGAGAATGACCACCACATCGGCACCGGTTTCCACCAGGCGCTTGGCCTTTTCGATGCACAATTCGGCCAGGTGGACGTGCTCCTCACTCGGCCGATCGAACGTGGACGCAATCACCTCACCCTTGACGGTACGTCGCATGTCGGTCACCTCTTCGGGCCGCTCATCGATCAGCAACACGATCAGCTTCACCTCGGGATGGTTACGCTCGATGGCCGTGGCGATCGAGCGCATGATGCTGGTCTTGCCTGCCTTGGGCGGCGAAACGATCAATCCTCGCTGACCCTTGCCGATCGGCGAGATCAAGTCGATGATGCGGGCCGTCATGTTGTACGGATCGTTCGAATTCTCGAGCGTCAGCTTGGTGTCGGGGAAGAGCGGCGTCAGATCCTCGAAACGCGGGCGCGAACGAGCGGCCTCGGGCTCAAGACCGTTGACGGTCGTTATCGAGGCCAATGCCGGATTCTTCTCGTTGCGACCAGCAGGCCGGGCGGTGCCCGTGACGTGATCGCCCTTGCGTAGACCGAACTGCTTGCTCTGCTTCACGCTCACATAGGCGTCATCACGGCTGGGTAGATAACCATTAACTCGCAAGAAGCCGTAACCCTCGTCTCGCAGGTCGAGATAACCGGCGACCTCTTCGGGTTCACCGAATCCGACCGGCTGCTGAGGTTCATACGGCGCCGGCTGATAGGTGGCATCGTTCATCTCGTCGCCTCCCTCGCCGCGATTCCGGTTCCGGTTACGACGACGCTTGCGACGACCTTCGGTCTCGGCCGCGTCGGCTGCGCCTCGATCGATCTGCCCGCCGGGTTGATTGGGCTGGCTGGGAGGACTGGGAGGACTGGGCTGACTGGGCTGACTGGGAGGACTGGGCTGGCTGGGCTGGCTGGGAGGATTGGGTTGGCTGGAGGAATTGGCCGGGCCACGATCAGCCGAAATCGATGCGGCTGGAGCCCCGGACGGGCTGGGGCGCTCGGAGGCAGGCGACGCCGACCTGTCGGCTGGCGGGTTGGCCCGGTCGGCACGAAATCCGTTCGAGTCGGGCTGGTTTGGCCGCGACGTCAACCCGTTGCGGTCACGATAGGACCGTGAGTCGGTCTGCGGTGGGGCCGTGCTGCGCTCCTGCCAACGCGGCGGCGGAGCAACTGCCGGAGCGAC
>JAYTVF010000054.1:0-2436 GCA_043744155.1 Acidimicrobiia bacterium
CGGACAACGAGCAACCGCCGGCGCAATTGAACGTGTACGTATTGATGTGTTGACGAAGGAACCACGTATCCGGGTGATTGGCGTCGAGCAATGGTCGGACGAGCCGGGATTCGATGAAGCCGTGGTCAAGACCGGTGTTACCGGGATCTGTGGGTCCGGGATCATCGAAGTCATTGCCGAGATGTACCTCTCGCGGGTGATTGACCAGGACGGTGTGATCGACGGATCCCTCATCGATCACACTTCCCGGGTGGTTCCCGATGGTCGTACGTACACGTATGTTCTTCACGACGACGGTGAGCGTCGTATCGTCGTGACGCAAAATGATGTGCGGGCGATCCAGCTGGCGAAGGCGGCATTGCGGGCGGGGATCGATCTGCTCATCGACCATGCGGGGGCGACCGACCTCGCCGACATACGTCTCGCTGGCGCGTTCGGTGCCCACATTGATCCGCTGCACGCGATGGTGCTTGGACTCGTTCCAGACTGTCCACTTGCGGGCGTTCGGTCAGTGGGGAATGCCGCCGGCGGCGGGGCCGTCCGGGCGCTCCTCTCGCATTCCCTGCGGAATGAATTGGAAGCGGCTGCTCGCGCTGTGGTCAAAATCGAAACGGCGACGGAGCCGCGCTTCCAAGAGTTGTTTGTCCAGGCGATGGCCTTCCCCCACGCCGTCGCTCCCACGCCGTTCTTGGCGAATCTGGTGCACCTTCCCCCCCGGCGTCCTGGAAACGGTGACAGCGGTGCGGCCCGTCGTCGTCGGGGCGGCCGCAGCGATGCCGCGGCTGCCAGTGCCCTCACGACGACAGCGACATCGCACGAGCCGTCGGTCAACGAAATTACGAAACACTCCACCGTGCCCGAAGGATTACCCACATGACATCTGCACCTACAGGTCGACGCAGTGGTGGACGATCGGCTCGTCAAGAACTTCGAGCGTCGCACGCGGTCGCCCACGATCCGTTCCTTACTCGCACGCTCAAGCCCGTCGAGTTATTGAACGACGAGGGTTTGGAGCTACTCGAACATAACGCCGACCTGATCCTCGCTCAGGTCGGCATCACGGTGCGTGATTATCCGAGCGCCATTGTTCGATTCAAGAATGCCGGCTGCGATGTCGACGGGGATCGGGTTCGTTTTCCTGATGGCTTGGCCCGCAAGATCGTTCAGGCGACTGCTCCGCCCACATATGTTCAGCATGCTCGCAATCCCGAGAGGAACGTCTTGATCGGAGGCGATGCCACGGTCTTTGCCCCGAACTACGGCTCACCGTTCGTCTTTGATCTGGACAAGGGCCGGCGCTATGCCACGCTCCACGATTTCGAGAACTTCGTGAAGCTGGCGTATATGTCGCCCAATCTCCATCACTCCGGTGGCACGGTGTGTGAGCCCGTTGATGTCCCGGTAAGTACCCGCCACCTAGACATGGTCTATTCGCACCTCAAGTATTCCGACAAGCCATTTATGGGTTCGGTGACGGCGGGCAGTCGAGCGGCGGACAGCGTGGAGCTCGCCCGGATTGGGTTCGGTGGCGATCTGGCCGATCGTACGGTGATGACGTCGCTGATCAATGCCTCATCGCCGCTGGTGTGGGACGCCACCATGCTTGCCGCCGCGGAAACGTATGCCGCCGCCAACCAGGCATGCATCATTACCCCATTCATTCTGGCCGGGGCGATGGCCCCCACCACCTCGGCCGGCGTGGTGACCCAAACATTGGCCGAGGCGCTCGCCGGCATGGCGTTTACGCAATTGGTCCGCCCTGGCGCTCCGGTCATCTTCGGGTCGTTTGCTTCATCAATGTCGATGCAAACCGGAGCGCCCACGTTTGGTACCCCGGAACCGGCGCTGGTTTTGTATGCGTGCGCACAACTCGCACGTCGTCTCGGTGTGCCCTTTCGCAGCGGCGGATCGCTCACGTCGTCGAAGCTGCCCGATGCGCAAGCGGCCTACGAGAGCGCGTCGACAATGTTCCCGACGATCATGGCGGGAGTGAACTTCGTTCTCCATTCCGCTGGATGGCTCGAAGGTGGCTTGAGCATCGGATACGAGAAGTTTGTCCTCGACGATGACCAACTCGGTATGTTCGCCACGTTCGTCAAGGGCCTGGACCTCAGTCCCAACGGGCTGGCTCTCGACGCCATTCTGGAAAATCCGCACGGTCAGCACTTCCTCGGAGCGGCGCACACGCTGGCGAATTTCGAGCACGCGTTCTACCGTTCAGAAACGGCGGACAATGGCAGCTTCGAGCAGTGGGCAGAGGAAGGATCTCGGGACTCCGTGGTGCGAGCCAACGTGATCTGGAAAAAACGTCTGTCCGCATATGAAGCACCGGAACTTAATTCGGCGATTGATGAAGAACTGCAGCATTTCATCGCTCGGCGCAAGGACGAGCTCCCGAACGAGATCGGCTGATTCACCATGTCTGCGCTTCTGAAT